>JBEDNI010000045.1:10271-17979 GCA_041170685.1 Bacteroidota bacterium
TATGGGGATGATGAACGTGCGGTTCTGCAGGAATTCGCCAACTTGCTTAATAAAAGTTTTAATGGTGCTACCTATTTGTTGTGTGCACACAATGGCAAAGAATTCGATTTTCCCTACTTGGCAAGAAGAATGATGGTGAATGGAATTATGCTGCCTAAACTGCTGGATATTCAGGGTAAAAAACCATGGGAGGTTCCGCATTTGGATACCCTGGAACTGTGGAAATTTGGCGACAGGAAAAGTTTTACATCATTAAATTTACTGGCCCATTTATTTGAAATTCCTACGCCAAAAGATGATATAGATGGCTCTATGGTGGGTTCGGTTTACTGGCAAGACCATGACTTAGACCGCATTGCACGCTATTGTTGTAAGGATGTACTGACATTGGCCAGGGTGTTTATGAAATTCCGGGGCGAGAAAAATATATCCGATGAGGATGTAATTTATGCCTGAAAATCAACGATTTATTAAACTAATTTTTCATTGAGGCAACTATGCAGAGTTTAATGCTGTCATAGATTTAACCTATAGGTCTATATTAGGCAATCTGTAGGCGTTATATTTGCCACAACATACCCATGCGCCTTCTTCTTTTTACCTCCATATTCTTTTCCTTTTTTGGGAGTGTAAAAGCTGCTGAACCTACTGTGCCGGCTAGCAATCTTCAGTTTGGAGGTCTTACCTGTATAGCGGTTAATCTAACCTTTGCCAAAGGAGATGGTGCCTGGAGGACTGTGGTAATGAAAGAGGGAGGTCCGGTGGATGTGATGCCTTCGGATGGGACAAAATACACGGCTTTTTCAGCTTTCGGAGCAGGATCGCACCTGGGTTCGGGTAACTATGTGGTTTATGATAATATTTCAAATAGCGTTACCATTACCGGGTTGCAGCCGGGTACCACCTATCATTTTACTGTTTTTGAACATGATGGTATTGCCCCGGATTACCTTACATCCAAATCATCCAGTTTATCATTTACCACCCATTCACTTAAGTTAGACTTCACTTTTAGCAGAACAGATAGCTGCGAAAAAACCAATAAAGTTACCTTTACCAATAAATCTCAGGCCAGTTTTGGATGGATAACTTACACCTGGCTCTACAGAGACGGCAATAAAGACACGGGCGTAAACACCTCTTACACCTACAACGCCGGCGGTAATTACGCGGTTCAGCTGATTGCTTCACCCTCACTTGGTTGTATCAACAATTTCACCAGCCCGACCAGTGTATTCATAGTTCCACGGCCCAAAAGCAGCCCGACCGTTAGAAACTGGGACACAGCTCAGTGCCTGAATGGCAATCATTTTTATTTTGAGGATAAAACTACCATTCCGGCAATCCCACGATGCGGAAAACGGGTGATGTGGTATCTGGGAGGAGCAGACAGCACCACATTTCCAAATCCGGACCGGTTCTATACTTCACCGGGAACATACAGGATATTTTTTAGAAGCGAAACTACCTATGGTTTGAATGGAAATGTGTTTAACACAGGATGTACCGATACAGCGGCATTATTTGTGCGTGTTATCGCTGATCCCAGCAGCGGACTTAAAATAAACGATTCTGTTCAGTGTCTTAAGAACAACAGTTTTACCTTCCAGAATTCCACTTCAGGCCTGGTCTTTTACCGCTGGTATTTTGGAGATGGCGATTCTTCTGTGTTGCAGAACGCAGCCCATTCCTATAAAGATACTGGAACTTACCTGGTTATTCACAGCGCCAGGAGTAAAGAGGGTTGCTCCAGTACAGATACTGTTTTTGTGCGCGTGAGGGCCAATGTTTCAGCCGCATTCACCGGTCTTCCCGGTTTTGTATGCGAAAATGCACCAGCCATCTCATTGTCGCCCGTTACACCCGGTGGAGTTTTCTCGGGTGGGCCTATTTCAGGCAACAGTTTCAGTTGTTCACCTCCGGGGAATTATACGGTAAAATATACCATTCCCGATGCGGATTGCCCGGATTCTGTTACAGCACCTATCACAGTGCACCCTTTGCCCCGCTTTAATCTTGGAAGGGATACCAGTCTTTGCAACGGAAGTAGTCTTAATCTTACGGTTACCGCTCCCGGCACGGTTTCATGGAATACGGGTCAGGCAGGTAATTCCCTTTTGGTTAATTCCGGAGGAATATTTCGGGCCAGTGTGGATGACCTTGGTTGTATCTGGTCAGATTCACTGAGAATTTTTCTGGGAGACGCACCTCTTGTTCAGCTTCCCTCAGATACGTTACTATGTAAAGGTGGTATGCTTAAACTAACAGCTACGTGGCCTCAAAGCCGCTATCAATGGAGCACAGGACAAACTGATTCGGTAATCTATGTGACCAAAGCCGGAAATTACAGCGTCACTGTAACCAATCCCTGTGGCGTAGCTGCGGATGCAGTGAACGTTCGTTATCAGGAAGAGTTGTGCGATTTATTTATTCCTACCGCCTTTACCCCCAATAATGATGATAAGAACAATGACTTTCAGATCTTTGTCAGGGGCGGAAAACCCTTGCTCATGCTCATTTATGATCGTTGGGGCGGAAAAGTGTTCGATAGCAGGGATAAAGGAATTTATCAATGGAATGGTAAATCTGCCGAACAGGATTGTATAGAGGGGGTTTATCATTACGTATTTCAGTATGAGATGCCTGTGGGCAGCCGCGTTAGGCGCAATGCCATAAAAGGCAGTATTGTGCTGTTGCGCTGATTTTTTCGGGCAAAAAGTGTCAGTAAATTGAGGATTACGGCGTGCTGTTGTATATTAAATTTGTGCACACATGCAAGCCGCAACCATAGAACAGGCCAAACAGCTAGGCCTTTTGGAAGAAGAATTTCACCACATCTGCAGTATTCTGGGTCGTGAGCCCAATTTTACCGAGCTGAGTGTTTACTCGGTGATGTGGAGTGAACACTGCAGTTACAAAAACTCCATCACCTGGCTAAAAACCCTTCCACGCGAGGGAAGTAAAATGCTGGCTGAGGCCGGTGAAGAGAATGCCGGACTGGTGGATATTGGAGATGGTCTTGCCTGCTGTTTCAAAATAGAAAGCCATAACCATCCCAGCGCCATTGAACCCTATCAGGGTGCTGCAACCGGTGTGGGCGGAATTAACCGCGATATTTTTTCCATGGGCGCCAGACCCATAGCGCAACTCAATAGCCTGCGTTTTGGAAACCTCAAAACCGATCGCACCAAATGGCTGATGAAAGGTGTGGTGAAGGGCATTGGCGATTATGGCAATGCTTTTGGCATCCCTACCGTAGGCGGTGAGGTTTATTTCGATGATTGCTACGAGCAGAACAACCTCGTAAATGCCATGAGTGTAGGCATTGTGCCCGTAGGCAAAAGCATTTCTGCCGCGGCAGGCCCTCCCGGTAATCCTGTTTATATTTTTGGTTCAGCTACCGGCAAAGACGGTATTCACGGTGCAGCATTCGCCAGTAAGGATATGAGTGAAGACAGCATTCAGGATTTGCCAAGCGTACAGGTGGGTGACCCCTTCTGGGAAAAGCTTATTCTGGAAGCAACGATGGAACTCATTGAAACCGGAGCCGTAGTGGGCATGCAGGATATGGGTGCAGCCGGAATTACCTGTTCAACCAGCGAAATGAGCGCCAAGAGTGGAGTAGGAATGGATGTGTGGCTGGATAAAGTGCCCATGCGTCAGGCCGATATGAAGGCCTGGGAACTGCTGCTGAGCGAGAGCCAGGAACGTATGCTGGTGGTGGTACAGAAAGGTATGGAGCAAAAGGCCATTGAGGTTTTTGAAAAATGGGAAATTTCCTATGCCCATATCGGTGAAGTTACCGATACAGGCCGTGTTCGCTATTATATGAATGGGGTGCTGGAAGGCGATATCCCTGCAGAGAGTCTGGTGCTGGGCGGTGGCGCACCGGTATACAAAAGAGAGTGGACAATCCCCGCATATTTTGCGGAGATTAATAAATTTTCTTTGGATTCAATTAGTGATATTTCCTTGGAGCAAGCCCGCGAAGCAGCCCTGAAACTTTGCGCCGAACCCAACATCGCGAGCAAGCGCTGGGTCTATGAGCAATACGACAGCATGGTAGGAACCGTGAACCAAAGCACCAACCGTCCCAGCGATGCCGCTGTGGTTATGGTAAAAGGCACCAACAAGAGTCTGGCACTAACCGTGGATTGCAACAGCCGCTACATTTTCGCCGATCCCGATAAAGGTACGCAGATAGCGGTGGCCGAAGCCGCCAGAAACATCCGCGTTACCGGTGGTGTGCCAACAGGTGTTACCAACTGTCTGAATTTTGGCAATCCATACAACACAGAGGTTTACTATCAGTTCAAACACGCCATTGACGGCATGGGTAAGGCCTGTCGCAAGTTTGATACGCCGGTTACCGGAGGCAATGTGAGTTTTTACAACCAAAGTACCAACGGCAATGCCGTGTACCCAACCCCAACCATTGGAATGGTGGGCATCATAGAAAAGCCGGAACACCGAATGACCTTGGATTTTAAAGCTGCGGGCGATTTAGTTTACCTCGTGGGTAAAGCCCACAATGATCTGGGCAGCAGCCAATATCTGGCCAAGCTAAAAAGCGTGGAATACAGCCCCTGTCCGCATTTCGATCTGGATGAGGAATATGCAGTGCAGATGGCGGTTTATGGCGCTATCACCAAAGGGTTACTGCAAAGCGCCCACGACATCAGCGAAGGCGGATTGTTTGTGGCTGCGCTGGAAAGCGCCATGGCAGGTAAGCTTGGCTTTGATGTCTGTACCCTAAGCGGCATGCGCAACGATGCCTGGCTGTTTGGAGAAAGCCAAAGCCGGGTGCTGGTAAGCATTTCAGCGGATAACAAAGCAGCGTTTGAGGCCGCTATGCAACATGCAGGCGTTAGTGCAACACATATTGGTACTGTGCAAACCGCCGGGGTGGTGGTGAACGGCAACATCTGGGGTGAGGTAAGCAATTTTGCAACGCCTTATCATACCGTTATAGCTGAAGCCATCGGCTGATTATAGACAAACATTTTCTTTTGAAATTTACTATTGGGGAAGAAAGCTGCTGTAAAAATATCGGGAATGTGAAAAATACGGATTGCCGATATTATCTTTGTGGGGATGAGAGAGTGGTGTCCGCTTCATGGTCTGTCTCTTGAGCAGCAATCCCGTATCCTTGATAAGAAAACAAGGCTGGATGCGCTGCGTCCTTTTCCAAACGCGGCTCTTCAGCGTTTGCGGCAGGATATTTCCGTAGAATGGACCTACAATTCCAATAGCATTGAAGGCAATACCCTAAGTCTGCGCGAAACCCGCGTAGTGCTGCAGGATGGCCTCACCATTGGCGGTAAAACCCTGCGTGAGCATTTCGAAGCCATTAATCACCACAAAGCCATTGCCTGGCTGGAAGAGGTGGTTTGTCCGGGTAAAAACATCTCAGCGTCTGATATCCTCACGCTGCATGGCTTGGTGATGACATCCATTGATGATGAATTCGGCGGCAGATTTCGCACCGGCAGGGTGCAAATTACCGGGGCCAATTTTATTCCGCCCAATCCGCTGAAAGTCCCCGATTTATTGGATGAACTGATTGAATGGGTGCATCAAAATCCCCAGAAGCTGGATCCCATAAGTCTGACAGCGGTTTTTCACCATCGGTTTGTGTGGATTCATCCGTTCTTTGACGGAAACGGCCGCACCGGAAGGCTCGCCATGAACCTTATCCTTATGGGAATGGGTTACCCGCCGCTAATTATTCTCCGTGCAGACAGAGACAAGTACTACCGGGCGCTTAATGAAGCCAATCAGGGCAAGTTTGATAAGCTTATGCTGCTGTTTTTTCAGGGTGCCGAGCGCAGCCTCGAACTGTATCTTTCCGCTTTGGGCAATGGTTATGACGATTACCTTCCGTTGGAACAAATCGCCAATGATCCTGCTGTGCCCTACGGTCAGGAATACCTCAGTCTGCTGGCAAGGCGCGGTGAGCTCGAAGCCTTTAAAGAGGGACGGGTTTGGTACAGCACCCAAAAAGCCGTTAAGCGATATATGGAAAGGTAGGGGCAATTTCACGACCTTTGTGTCGTGAAATCCCTGCCCAACCTATCATTCTGGGAACAGCAATGGCTGAAAAATGCCGATATTCTAATCATTGGTTCCGGAATAGTGGGGTTGCAAACCGCCCGCCACATTAAAAACCAATGGCCGCACCGTGAAGTATGGGTAATAGACCGAGCTCCCATGAGCCTGGGGGCAAGTACCCGCAATGCAGGTTTTGCCTGTTTTGGCAGCATGGGCGAAATTCTGGATGATATCAGTCGCACCGATGAAAATACGGCTTATGCCTTGTATGAAAAGCGATACAAAGGGCTTAAGCAACTGCTGGCCGATTTTGGCGAAACCGCTATCGGCTATGAAAAAACCGGGGGTTATGAGATATTTAAGCCCGAAGATCATGCGGAATACGAAACCATAGCCGCCAATATCGATAAGGTAAACACTGCCCTTGAATCGGTGACAGGCGAAAAACCATTTCAGCTGAAAAGCACATCCAAACTGGGTATGAAGGTGCTGGAAAACGGTGTTTATACCCCACTGGAAGGCATGGTGCAAACCCATCTGCTGTATAAAAAAGTGCAGGAAGCGGCGACTGCATCCGGCGTGCGCATCATGGGCGGACTTACCGCTTTGCCACCCGAGAAGTTGGATAGCGGCAAGTGGCGCGTGAATACCAACGAAGGTTATTGTTTCGATGCCAAAAACCTGGTGGTGTGTACCAATGGCTATGCGCAGTCGATGATACCGGAACTGCAGGTTTCGCCTGCCCGAGGACAAGTGCTGGTTACATCTGCCATTCCCGGCCTTGCCTGGCGTGGATTGATGCACGCCGATAAAGGGTATATTTATTTCCGCAGTTTAGGAACCCGTATCCTCATTGGTGGTGGAAGGAATCTTGATTTTGCAGGAGAAACCACACCTGAACTAGACACTACTGAAGTTATAACGCAATACTTACTGCAATACCTGAAGGATGTGGTGGTGCCGGGTGAAATCTTTGAAATTGAACACCAATGGGCCGGAACCATGGGCATGCACCAAAACAGAACACCGATTGTTCAGCGCATGGATGAGGGATTGTATGTCTGTGTGCGAATGGGTGGCATGGGCGTTGCCCTAAGTGCGTTGGTGAGTCGCGAGCTGGCCCAATTGGTAAAAGAAACCCGATAATCCGTTTCGGCACTTTTTTTGATAACTTTGAAGTATGCGTCTGCTGTTGATTTTGTGTTTTGCCCTGGCTGGCTCACTGTGTGCCCAAACCGCGGCCGAGGTAGAGATTGAAATTAGCCGTGGCGATACCCTATTTATAGGGAAAGCAAAGGGAGATGTGTTCCAACATCTGGATATGTACCGTAAAACCCGCTGGGCCGGAAATGAACCTGCTTATGATACGGCTACAGGCAATGGTTTTTTTCAATCTTTTTTTGCCACCGGCGATTTTGACGTGGCAGAACTTCCCAAACAATATGCAGGCCGCAAATTTGTGGTGCTGGGTGTGGAAGTGCTGAGCAATAATAAAACCGGTCAACCCATGAATATAATGTATCTGCAGGGTGAAAAACCCAACATGATTATTTGGGTGGATTTTGACAAGGCGTTTGAAAGCGGTGAGCTGAAGATGCTGGATTGATTTTCTCCAATAAATTTGGAAATTTCCCCCTTTTTTCGTATATTCATATAT
>JBEDNI010000046.1:0-10178 GCA_041170685.1 Bacteroidota bacterium
TGGCGATTGTCTTCAAAGCAGGTTCTTACACGAAAGCCGTCTGCCATTGAAACATTGGGTTCTGCAACTGTGCTGTGCACAGATAAAACCGGGACGATTACCCAAAATAGAATGTCGCTGGTCCAATTATCGGATGGAGACCAAATTTACCCCCTGGGTGAATCATCATTACCGGAAAATGCCCGGCAGATATTGAAAGCGGCAGCTTTATGCAGCCGGGCGCGGACAGCCGATCCCATAGACAACGCCGTGATACTGGAATGGCAAGCCAGGCAAGGGGCTTTTGTGCATCCGGGACATCCGTTTTGGGAAATTTCCCCTGACAATGAAAATCGGCTGATGGCTGCGGCATACCATATTCATGGGTCGGGCATTACAGAGGTATACTGCAAAGGAGCCCCTGAAACGGTGCTCGCATTATGTGGTTTGGACAACAATGAGCCCATAAAGGAACATCTGCGGCAGCAGGCCGGGGAGGGTTTTCGTTTGCTTTGTCTTGCATCGGCACAAATAGTGGGCAATACCCTTCCAGCAGATTTGGCTGATTTTGGCTTTTCTTTTACCGGATTTGCAGCATTTTACGATCCCCTGAGACCAGAGGTCGTTGAGGCAATGAAAGCTTGTGTAATGGCAGGAATAAGGCCGGTAATGATAACAGGCGATTTTCCGATTACCGCTGTCAGCATAGCTCAAAAAGCCGGTATGCCGCATGGGGAGGTACTTACCGGGGAAGACTTACAGCGCTTGAGTCCTGAATCACTTACAGAAAAGGTAAAGAAAGCGGTTGTTTTTGCCAGGGTAACCCCCGGACAGAAGCTAATCATCGTAAATGCCCTGAAAGAGGCGGGTGAAGTGGTTGCCATGACAGGTGATGGGGTGAACGATGCTCCTGCTTTGAAAGCTGCGGATATCGGCATTGCCATGGGAAACCGCGGTACCGATGTGGCCAGGGAGGCCGCTGCACTGGTGCTACTGGATGATAATTTTGCTTCAATCGTATCCGGCATTCGCATGGGGCGAAGGATTTATGACAATCTGCAAAAAGCGATTACCTTTATTTTTTCGGTTCATATTCCCATTATTGGGCTTACGTTGTTGCCTGCCTTTTTCTCCGTTTTGCCGATAATTCTCCTACCCATTCATATCGTGTTCCTCGAGTTGATTATTGATCCTGTATGCGCCATTGCTTTCGAGTCTGAAAGGGAAGAGCCGGATATCATGAGGCGCAAACCCAGACCACTTTTAAGGCGTTTTTTTGGTGGCAGAGAAATGGGTTATGCTGTGCTCAGAGGTATGGCATTGCTGGGGATGGTGATTTTTGTTTACCTGATGAGTCAGGCGCAGGGGCACAATTCTGGTGAAGTTAGGGTGTTGTCTTTTTCAGCCCTGGTTCTGGGCATCAATATATTGATTGTTTCCGGCTTGTCCGAATCAAGGGGTTTTTTCAGTGAGCTTTTTTCGCTGGGTAAGGCACCTGCACTGATTCTAAGTGCGTCTTGGGTAGTGTTGGTTTTGATTTTTTGGCTTCCGTCTATGCAGCTGTTTTTTGGTTTTGAGATTCCGGATATTAAACATTTTGTTTCTGTACCCATTATTTCAGTTCTGTTTCTGGGTTTGATTGAAAGCTTTAAAATTCTGAGAAAATACCGCGGAAATCCCTATGCTTAGGGAATCTGAAACGGCCACACATCGTCGTGCTGCAGTGTTCTGTGAGTCCCTTTGTAGTAATGCTTTCGCTGTGTTGCGTACCAATGCCACTGCAATCCTGCATAGAAGCCATTCAGGCGTTTACCCTGATTGTCAGCATTAAAAACAGCGCCGGTAATAATGTTAATTCTTCGTTTATCATTTTCTGTAAATCGAATTAGCTGCACCGGAAGCAGCATTTGTGATGTTGGAAAATAGGTAATGGGTTGGTTTCCTGTGAGCAGCCAGTCACTGCTTTCGTGAATTTTTTTTCTGAATAAAATTCCACCGCTCAGTTCTAGACCGGTTTGTTTTCGGGAAGTGTAAACCCGCAAATTCAGATTCATACCTCCCCGGAGATACTGAGCACGCGCAGTCTGTAGTGTTTTACCCGTATTGTTACTTTCTACACGCAAGAGCGCATATTCCCATCCAAAATTGGGCGTAGCGCTAATCAATGTAGAAAATAATGGGATTTTCCCATCTGCCTGAAGGGCTATGGATGCGGCTGTTCCTGATTTCCCGGGTAAATTTAACAAGATACCGGGAGACATTCCTACACCACCGGATATGGGCTCAGATTGTCCAAATAGAGCAGGGGTAAAAAATAAAACAACAAAGTAGATGAGTGTTCGAGTGCAGTTGAAATTCAGTAACATGCCCCCATTAATTTTGGTGAGATACTGATAAGGGCTTCAGGTTGCTTACCTGGTCGGGACTTATTTACCTTTTGGGGCCTTAATATCCGGCAACTCTTCCGTTTCTGATTGTTCAGTCTGGGCTTTTTGCTTGCCCGGTCTGTTGTCGTCTTTCTTTTTTACATTGAAGCCGGCTGCAAGGAGGGAAATTACCAAGATAAGCCCTGCACCCCCCCAGGTAATCTTCTCTACGATGTCGGTGGTTTTTTCAACACCAAAAATCTGGTTTCCCTGGCTGAAATTTGAAGCCAGTCCGCCACCTTTGGGGTTTTGCACCAGAATAACTAACATTAATAGTATCGCAACTATGATTCCGAGTATAAGTATAATGGTCATGGGTTGTTATCTTGTTTTATTTTTTCTATAAGGTCTGCAAAGTACGTATTTTTTTCGGGAAATTTCAACATTAATCGTTCGTAAATTCGAATTGCCCCATCTGTATTACCTTGTTGCAGGTATACCTTAGCCAGGGTTTCTGTAGCCAAATTTTCCGGCAAATGCTCACTTTTCCTGGCGGCTGTTTCCGGTGTGAAAAAATCTTTACGGGGTCTTATAACCCCGGGATTTGTTTCTATAAACTTATCGATGATGGACCGTTGCTGCGATTTTGGGTTATCCGTAGTTTCGGGCTGAACCCCTTGTGGAATATCTGTTTCCGGGCGGGAAGACGGATTGTTTAGCCAGCTGTAAAAATCGTTGGGTTGCTCGCCGGAACCTGTTTCTTTCTCGGGGTAAAATTGTTCTAATTGGTAAGGCGTGGCCGCAATAAAAAGGGGTTCACTGTCAGAATGATCCATAATTTCAGTCCCAATTTCTACCATGTTGGTTTCCCCGGTATCGGGCATAATTATTCCACCGGCGCCCATGGTTTCATCTGCAGAAATCAGGGTTGCGGGCTCTTCAAATTCCCGATTTTCAGGTTTGCTGTAACCCAGTAGGGATGCTTCGTTTCCGGTTACAATAGATTCTATTTCATCAAAAATACAATCGTTTGGGTCTTCAGGGATAAAGAGCGTTGAGACTTCGTTCAGTGATGGATAATCAATAACCTCTGTTATTTCGGTTACGATTTCAATATCAGTTTCATGATCAATCGATAATTCAGGTCCTTCCAGGCTGTGTGGGATTTCAACTTCCTGTGTTGCTGCAACCACAAGTTCATCGGTGTTGTTTTCTTCCAGTTCATTTTCGATATTGTCGGAGCCTGGTGTAGCTATCTCAATCTGATTTTCTTCTGTTAACAGCGTATCTCCGTTCGTTTGCGTAATTTTATCCAGAATAAAATCGGCAAGCCAGGAGCGGTCATGAACCCTGAGAGCTGCTTTGTGTATGGCTTCTTCGGCCCTGTAATCGCCGGTTTGGTGGTAGTATTTGGCCAGGAGTATAAAGGGCGTGGAAAAAGCGGGGAATTTGCGGCACAGTTCTTCCAGTTCAAGTGCGTCTTGCCCTGAAATTCGGTTGGTGTTTTGAGCGATATAGCTTAAATGCTCACTGTTCACCAGTCTAAAGCTATGGATGCAAAAATTTGCTGCACGATATTATCTGAAATTTCTGATGAAAGGTTTCCTTCTACGGCACTCAGATTTTGGGTGGCGTCATAGGTGCGGAAGAAGGAAAATTCCCTTGTCTGGTTTTTTTCCGGGTGTTTGTCACAAATAAAATCCAGTCTAACAGTAATGGTTAACTGATTTTCGGCGGTTCCTGTATTGGCATTTCGGGTGGCAGGTTCAATTCGGTAATCCTTGATGATACCCCCAAACTTATAATCTCCGTCTCCATTGATAAGCTTGAGTCTTGTTTCTGACTGAAATTTGGTTTTCAGTTTTTCGGTAAACTGCAGGCTTAACTGGGGATTGACAATGGCAGCTTCGTTGTTGAAAAAATCAACAGAAAAGGTCTGCACATCTTCCGGGATGAAGGTTCCTCGGGGATCGTATGCTTTAAAAAAACCACAACCCGAAAACAGCAGCGCAATAACAGCCCATTTACTCCAGCTCATATTGTTTGATTTTGCGGTATAGGGTCCTTTCAGATATACCCAATGCTTCGGCTGCTTTTTTTCTCCGACCCTTACTTTTGTTGAGAGCCTTTCGAATCATTTCCAGCTCTTTCTCTTCCAGACTCAAATTATCATCTGCTGTGGGGTATGAAACTGCCTCTACATATTCATGTTCAACCTCTATGGGGTTTTCATTTTGTGATTGTATAATCACATTGCTTTCTGGGCCGGGCTGAAGGGGTTTAATCTGCTGTGTGTCTATGGCTGAACTTAACTGAAGTGGTGATGTGTTTTGTGACGGTGATGTAACAGGCATATTGGCAGGGGCTGAGGTCAACGGATTTTCCAACATACCAAATACCAGCTTTTTCAAATCGGTTACATCGCGTTTCAGGTCAATGAGTACTTTGTAAAAAATATCCCGTTCGCTAAGCCCTTCACCGTAGTTTTCAGATTTTCCGAGCAGAACGGGCAAACTGGGCTCTGCAGGTGGCAGATATTTTGAAATAGTATCAGCAGTAAGGGTTCCTGGGTCTTCCAGAACACAAATTTGCTCAGTCACGTTTTTCAACTGACGCACATTTCCGGGCCATGCGTATTGAGACAGTAATTGTTGTGCTTCCGGGGTAAGATCAATATGCCCGCTGCGGTGTGTTTCTGCAAAATCACTGGCAAATTTGCGAAACAGCAGTGCAATGTCTTCGCGCCGTTCAGCCAGCTTGGGAACCCTGATGGGAACAGTTGCAAGGCGATAATATAAATCTTCTCTGAATTTGCCTTGTCTGGATCGTTCCAATAAATCTCGGTTGGTTGCGCACACTACCCGCACATCGGTTTTTTGAACAACGCTGGAACCCACTTTGATGAATTCTCCGTTTTCCAGTATTCTGAGTAGGCGGGCCTGGGTTCCAAGTGGCAATTCTCCTACCTCGTCCAGAAAAATGGTACCTCCATTTACAGTTTCAAAATAACCTTTGCGCTTGTCTGTGGCGCCGGTAAATGCCCCTTTCTCATGGCCAAATAACTCACTGTCTATGGTTCCCTCGGGTATGGCACCACAGTTTACGGCAATGAAAGGTGCGTGCTTACGACCGCTTAGGTGATGGATGATTTTTGAAAAACTTTCTTTACCCACACCACTGTCGCCCTGAATTAGCACATTCATATCGGTAGGAGCCACCCTGATGGCGGTTTCCAGCGCATTGTTCAGCATGACACTGTTTCCCACAATGCTGAATCTTTGTTTGACCTGAATTAATTCCATGAATTATGCAAATTGGGATTGCAAATATAAGGCCAATATGACAAAATGGCAGTATTGTTTAATGTAAAAAATGGTCAAAATCATACCAACTGATTTGCTGTGTGGTTGCATTGTGTACAACTCAGATGGAACTGAGAGCGGGAATTGTGTTTTTTCGCAGTTGCATGTCAGAAAACGACCCCGAAGAAATATTGGATGGTATGGAAAAGGATGGTGGGGAGCAGACCGATGGTCAGTTGGGCTCTGTATTGCCTGTTAGTGCCCAATACCGCAATTGGTTTCTGGATTATGCCTCTTACGTGATTTTGGAGCGCGCCATTCCTGCCATGGAGGATGGCCTTAAGCCGGTGCAAAGGAGGATTTTGCATGCCATGTATGAAATGGATGATGGCCGGTTTAATAAGGTGGCCAATATCATTGGCGCTACGATGGCTTATCATCCACACGGTGATGCTGCTATCGGAGACGCATTGGTAAACATGGGGCAAAAGGATTTACTCATTGATACGCAGGGAAACTGGGGTGATGTGCGCACCGGCGATAGTGCCGCAGCACCCCGTTATATCGAAGCCCGATTGAGCCACTTTGCGAAAGAGGTGGCATTCAATGAAAAAACCACTGAATGGCAGCTTAGCTATGATGGGCGAAAGCGCGAACCGGTTACGCTTCCCGTTAAATTTCCTTTGTTGCTAGCTCAGGGTGTGGAGGGCATTGCTGTTGGGCTAAGTACTAAAATCCTACCTCACAATTTTTTAGAGTTATGTGAGGCAAGTATTGATATACTCAGGGGTAAGAAAACCCAAATAGTACCTGATTTTCCTACAGGAGGTCAGGCTGATTTTAGTCAGTACAATGCAGGTAAAAAAGGGGGGAGGGTGCGTGTAAGGGCCAAAATAGAGGTAGACGATAAAAGTACCCTCCGCATTCGGGAAATTCCTTTCGGTACCACTACAGGATCGCTGATTGAAAGCATAATCAAAGCCAATGACAGCGGTAAAATCAAGATTAAAAAGGTAATTGACAATACCGCCGCGAACGTGGATGTAGAAGTTCAGCTGGCACCGGGTGTCAGCACAGATTTGGCCATCAATGCACTATACGCTTTTACGGATTGTGAAGTGAGTATTTCTCCGCTGGCTTGCATCATCATGGATGAGAAACCACGGTTTATGTCGGTGAATGAAATTCTGGAGGAGTGCACACGAAATACGCTGCACTTGCTCAGAAGGGAACTCGAAATTCAACTGCATGAGCTTGAAGAAAAATGGCATTTCAGCAGTCTGGAAAAGATTTTTATAGAGAACCGAATCTATCGGGATATTGAAGAAGCGGAAACCTGGGAAGCTGTAATCTCTGCTATTGATGAGGGTCTTGAGCCTTTCAAGCCCAGATTTCGGCGTGAAATCACCGAAGATGATATCGTACGCCTGACCGAAATTAAAATTAAGCGGATTTCCAAGTTCGACAGCTTTAAAGCGGATGAATATATCCGCACCCTGGAGGATGATATCGCCATGGTGAAACACCATCTGAATACGCTGGTGGACTATGCGGTTGATTATTTTAAAAACCTCATCAAAAAATACGGCAAAGGCAAGGAGCGCAAAACAGAAATACGCACTTTTGATACCATCGAAGCCAATGTGGTGGCTGCTGCCAACGTAAAGCTGTATGCCAATTTGAAGGAAGGTTTCGTGGGAACTTCACTCAAGAAAGACGAATTCATTTCAGATTGCAGCGATATAGATGATATTATCGCCTTCCGTAAGAATGGAAAATACATGATTTCCAAGGTGAGCGATAAATCCTTTTATGGCAAAGACCTGATCCATGTGGATGTGTGGCGCAAAAACGATGAACGAACCACTTATAATGTGGTGTACTGGGATGGTGCGGCCAAAAGAGCCATGGTAAAACGCTTCAATGCTACCGGTCTCATCCGCGATAAAGAATACGATGCAACCGGCGGTGGCGCCGGAAATGAGGTTCTCTATTTTACAGCGAACTCCAATGGTGAAGCAGAAAGGGTTGTAGTGCATCTCAGCAGTATGGCCAACGCCCGCATCAAACAGTTTGACTATGATTTTTCACAGCTGTCCATCAAAGGCAAAACAGCACAGGGTAATTTGCTCACCCGCTATCCCATACGGCGTGTAGATTTAAAGGAAAAGGGAGTGAGTACGCTGGGCGGAGTGAAAATATGGTTCGATGAAATGACCGGACGTCTGAGCGGTGAAGCCAGAGGTCAGTTTCTGGGAGAATTTGACGGTGAAGATCGTGTGCTGGTAATTTACAAAGACGGCAATTACGAACTCACCAATTACGAACTCATCAACAGATACGAACCCGAACATGTCTATTTAATTCAGAAATTCTATCCTTCGCAGGTAATTAGTGCTGTTTATTCAGATGGTAAAACGAAAAATTATTTTGCTAAACGCTTCCTGATTGAAACAACCACCCTCAGCAAAAAGTTTCCCTTTATTTCGGAAGAAAAGGGGTCTCAGTTGCTTTGTGCAAGTACCGTTCAGCAAGCATTGGTAAAAGTAACTACCGAAAATAAAAAGGGGGATAAGGAGGAGTCGACGATACAGATGGATACTTTCATGGACGTGCGAGGATGGAAAACCCTTGGACAAAAACTGACCACTGATAAAGTGAAGAAAGTAGTGCTGGTAAGCCCGAGAATTGGGGAAGCTCCACCTGCACCCGTTCAAAATACAATATCAGCCGATTTGACGGATAATCCCCCTGGCTCCGGAGATGAGCCACAGCTGAATTTACTTTGATTTTTCATTTTTTTTTCGTATATTACTATAGCATGAGAACCATAAAAATCTTTCTCTTTTTAACCGTAGTGTCGATGAGCACAAAAGCATCTGCATGGGGGTTTTTAGGCCATCGACTTATCAATAACAGAGCCGTGTTTGCCTTGCCCCCACAAATGTTTGGCTTCTATAAACAGCATATTGAATACATTACCCAGCATAGTATAGATCCCGACAGCCGAAGATACATGATGGCAGACGAGGCATGCCGACACTATCTGGATTGCGACCGTTATGAAAAAGCAGCACCCCTGGATACCATTCCGCATCGCTGGCATGAGGCGGTAGAGAAATATACAGAAGACACGCTGCTCAGCCACGGAATTGTGCCCTGGCATTGCCTGGCTATGCTTAGCCGCCTCACCAAAGCGTTTGAAGAGAAGAATGTGCAGAAAATTCTGAAGTTAAGTGCCGATATCGGACATTACATCGGAGATGCGCATGTGCCCTTACACAGCAGCCGCAATTACAATGGGCAGCTCTCAGGTCAGGAAGGGATTCATGCCTTATGGGAGAGCCGTATTCCCCAACTGTTTGTAGATTCATTTGATTTGCTTACAGGTTCTGCAGTATATCTGTATAAACCCTCCGATTTTATTTGGGGAACCATGGGCAGAAGTTACATGCTGGTAGATTCTGTGCTGAAATTAGAGCGCACGGCCACCGCCAATCATCCGGAAAATAAGTATAGTTTTGAAGCCAAAGGCACCCAGACCATGGAGGTTTACTCCGTGCCTTTTTGCAATGATTATCATCAGATGATGGGCAATATGGTTGAACGGAGGATGAGACAGGCAATATTCTCTGTGGCTTCTTTCTGGTATACTGCCTGGGTGAATGCAGGACAACCCAACCTGGATGGGCTGTCCGAACAAATTATCCCGGATCCCGAGGATGTGGAATTAGAGAAAGCCGTGAAATCCGGCAAAATGAAAGGCCGTGAGGAGCACGGAAAAGATTGACGGTTATCAGAAGTTGGGTTTCAGCGAATACTTGCTGTAAAAATCAAGGATTTCAGAAACGGCTTCGTCAGAAGTATCCACCAGTTTGAAAAGTCCCAGATCTCCCGGGCTTATATACTCGTATTCCTTCAGCAATGAATTGTGTATAAAGTCCATCATGGGTGCCCAGAATGTCTTATCTACCAGCACAATCGGGAATTGGGCTCGTTTGTCGGTTTGCACCAGGGTTAAGGCCTCAAACAGCTCATCGAGGGTGCCAAATCCGCCCGGAAGCACCACAAATCCCTGTGCGTATTTTACAAACATCACTTTGCGAACGAAAAAGTAATCAAAATTGAGTTCTTTGTCGCGGTCTTGGTAGGGGTTGGGGTCCTGCTCAAAAGGAAGGTTTATGTTCAGTCCCACACTGGGGCCACCACCGGCTTTGGCACCTTTATTGGCCGCCTCCATAATTCCGGGGCCACCGCCGGTAATAATTCCTAGTCCTGCCTCCGATAGTTTCTGAGCTATCTCCTCGGCCAGTTTATAATGCGGGTGGTCTTTTTGTGTTCTGGCCGATCCAAATATAGAAACACAGGGTCCAATCCTGGCCAGTGCCTGATAACCATCTACAAATTCAGCCATGATTTTAAAAATACTCCAGCTCATGGTGCTCGCCACTTCGGGCCATCGTTTGTTGGAGAAGGCGCGTTTGATGCGGCGCTCCTGCTCGGGTGTTAAGTGTTTAGACATATGTTATTG
>JBEDNI010000047.1:0-10177 GCA_041170685.1 Bacteroidota bacterium
TTATTTCTGCTATCCAATGCTACAAAGGTGTAGTAAGCCTCATTACATTTAATTTTTTCTCCTTTGGGTATATTATGGGCAAAAACCTCAATAAAAACCTCCATTGAAGTGTTAAATGCCCTGGTAACCCATGCCTGAAGAGTAACCACATCACCAAGACGTATACTTTCCTTGAAGGAAACACTGTCTACAGATGCTGTCACCACAATGTTGTTGCTATGTTTTTGGGCTGAAATGGCAGCACAGATATCCATCCAATGCAGCAACCGACCCCCCATCAGATTTCCCAGGGTATTGGTATCGTTGGGCAACACAATCTCATTCATGATGGTGTAGGAATCTTTGGAGGTTTTGCCGGCTTTATCTGTCATGTAGGCAAATTTAGTGAGAATATATGGGTAAATAAAAAAGGGATACCATGTGGCATCCCTTCCTCTATTTTTTTCTTGATTAGGCCTGAGCCTGCACTACGGAGACTTTACTGCGACCTTCGCGGGTTTTGCGGAATTGCACTACACCATCTGTCAGGGCAAACAGGGTATGATCTTTTCCAATACCTACATTCACATCGGGATGATGTTTGGTACCACGCTGGCGAACAATGATATTGCCGGCTTTAACAACCTGGCCGCCGAAAATTTTAACACCCAATCTTTTGCTGTGTGACTCGCGACCGTTTTTACTACTACCTACACCTTTTTTATGTGCCATGATGATTAATTTTCTTCTGTTGTTGCTGCTTTTTCAGCTTTTGTTTTAATGCTCTCAATTTTGATTCTGGTCAAATCCTGACGGTGACCATTGCGCACAGTGTAACCCTTGCGACGCTTTTTCTTAAACACTACCACTTTTTCTCCACGACCGTGTTTTTCGACAGTTGCAGACACAACGGCGCCCTTGATGGTGGGTTCGCCGATTTTAGCTTTACCTTTATCGCTGATCATCAGCACTTTGTCAAATGTTAATTTGTCACCTTCGTTCGCGGTGATGCGATTTACAATCAGGTATTTGTTTTCTTCTACCCTGTACTGTCTTCCGGCTATTTCAACAATGGCGTACATAACGTTTTTAATGATTTCCTCCTAAAAAGGGCTGCAAAGATAAGTAAAACCAATGTGATTTGCAATAAACTGATATTTTTTTACGTCTGTTAAGCATGTTATTACCGCCGTGCAATAATTCAGCGTAGACATCGTTAGTGTTCAATAATGTTTTCAAAAATAGTCATTACCCTAAAAAAAACACACTCTCCCGCCACAAAGTGTCAATAACTCATGACAAGAGTGCCCAAGTCACACTTCTATATTTGCCTTTGAATATATGCAAAAACCCATTTTAACTGCCTGTTTTTGTGCATTGTTGCAAACCCTCAGTGCGCAAACAAAACCGGGATTTGACGATGGAACCACGGTTTCTACCGCTTTTAAACCACGGTTACTTTCAGCCAATAAACTACTTATCGATCCGTCAGTACCCAAATCCGGTAAATACCCATTTGACATCAATTATCTGCCGCTGGATTTTAAATGGAATACACGGAAAATCACCCGAATTCTACCTCCCGTAAAACACAACGAGCCCGGACTTGACACCCTTTACAATCCCAATTACGCAAGAATGGGTGGCGGTAATTACGGTCATAAAATCATGGAATTATTTGTAAGTAGCCGAGCCGCAGACAAATGGGCTTACAACACATCATTTCAACACCTGAGTGCTGATGCTCAAAATATCAATCAGGATTTCAGCACCAACCGTGCTTATCTGGGCGGCTCAAGGTTCTACAAGAGAAGTAGTATGGATGTGAGGTTAAATTATACAAGAGATATGAATCGGTTCTTCGCCAAGGATACTTTTTATGAAAATGATGCTGCTTTAATTAAGAAAACCGGACAAAACATGGGTTTCAATGTTTTTTATGATATGAAGCAAGACGGCAAAAAGCCTGGAACAAGTGTTGGATTGATGTTCAATAACTTTTATAACAACCTGAACCAGAGTGAAACTGAATTTAGCGGAAAAATCGGCTGGGATGCGGGAATTAAGAGTTTGAGTACAGTAGGCTTTGTCGAATTCACCAGTTTACAGTTCAGACAGAATTTCACCACCCGGCAGCAGTATTTTATCGATGCTACCCCGCGGATAAAAATGAAAATTAAGGAAACAGGAATCGATTTCACCGGCGGTCTGAACCTTACGTGGGTACTTGAAGATTCTTCCAAACCGCTATTTTACCTTAATCCTGTAATTTTAGCAGAGAAAAAATTAGAAGGGCTTAAAATGAAAATGTATGGCGGGGTTGACGGGGGCTTGCGAAAAAATTCCATTCGCAGATATTTTGAAATGGTTCCTTTTACCTATGATAGCATTCAAATTACCAATACCTACGATCAGCTAAGGGTCTTTGCCGGATTGAAAGGGAGCATAACCAATAACTCACAGTTCATTGTAGAATTCGGCAATAATACCACCTCTAAAATGCCGCTTATCATTACCAACAATGATAGTTTAAGTAGCTTGCAGGTAGTATATGACAACATCAATAATCTTTATTTTTCCTCAGATTTTCGTTTCTCTGTAGGAGAAAAACTGAGGGTAGGCGCTAACTGTAAATTCAATAATTATACCACCAATGATCAGGCACTGCCTTGGCATTTGCCCACTTTTACTTATGCTGTTTCAGGTCAATACTATTTTACGAAAAATTTGATTGCACAAGTTGGTCTTGACGGTATGAGCCGCCGTTACAACACCATCCAAAATTCAGGTTTGCAATTAGAAATTAAAGGGTTTACCGATGTTCATGCCCGCGTGGATTACAAAATAAAAAACCTGGTGCGGGTATGGGTACAGGGTAGCAATCTTCTCAACCAAAAGTATCAGCAGTGGTATGGTTATAACAATTTCAGACTGTCTGTCATGGGTGGTATATCCGCCGGATTTTGATTTATGACATTCTGCTTGTAATTTTGTAGGGATGACCGATTTGCAAAGACTGGAAAGCGCCATTACCGAATTAATTGGCACCCATGAATGTGTAGTAATACCCAATTTAGGGGCTTTTCTGTTAAGGTCTTTCCCCGCATCGGCAAATCCATTCAGCGGTGAAATAAAACCTTCAGGTCAAACATTATTTTTCAATCCGGCCATCACCTCAGACGACGGGTTATTGCTCACACACCTGCGCTATCAAACCGGCTGTGATTACCATACTGCTCAGAAAACCATTCAGTCCCTGGTAGCTTTAATTTTGGACAGTGTAAAAGCCAATAGGAGTTTTCCTCTGGGCAAGTTGGGTAATTTCTTTTTACATCATGAAGGTAAAATATTGTTTTTGCCATCATCTGCACTCAATATGAGTAAAAGTGCATTCGGTCTTGGAAACCTTGTGATTGAGGAACTAATTAAATCCCGCCGGGTAAATCCGGTTGCCACGAGCACCCATGCTGAAAATGGAGCACCATCGAAACAGACAAATACAGAAGTTGAAATACAGGAAGCAAACGTTATTGAACTGAAACCGAATCAACCCAAATCCCGGGGTTTCGTTTGGAAAATTGCGGCCTCTGTATGTTTAGTCAGTCTTTCGGCTGCTGCTTTGTATTATGGGAATTTCTTGAATCGTACAGGTCAAGGTGTACAATTGGCATCGCACCTTCCTTCTCATCATACATCGGAATCTAAATCAACAAACGTTGAATCTATCAACGCAGAATCCAATAAAAAATCCACAATCACCGTTTCCTTTTTATCTGCAAATGATATGAATAAGGAAATGGAAAAAATTATGTCAGGAAAAGGAAACGTCTTTATTTGCGGTGGCTCCTACATGAGTGAAAAACTGGCTGAAAACGAATGTAAAAGCTGGAGAAAGAACGGCATACCGGCCGTTATTGGAAGAAAAGCTGGCAGTGTTTTAATCAAAGTGGTTGTCGGACGATTTGAAAATGATAAAGACGCGAGTGCATTTCTAGAAAAATTACCTGTCAATACCGGTTTCCATGCAGGTTTGCTGACAGCCCAACTTAAATTCGACTAAATATGTCACACTATATTATTGAGGAAAAACTGGATAGCACTACCATTGACAAAGTCAAAAGTGCAGTCTTATCCCTTTTGATATCGGCAGTGCTCATAGGTTTACTCTGGTTCATGCACATCAGTATGCCTAACCCTCCATTTGAAGTTAAGGAAGGTGTGCTGGAACTGGATATGGGTGTGGTAGATGGTGGCTTCGGCAATCCCAATGATGGTGGACCCTCACAAACTCCGCCCGCGCTGGGTGATAAAGGAGGTTCTGGTGGTGGCAATCCGGTACAAAGCGGTGGCGAGGGCAAAGTCATTACCAATGATGCCGAAAACAGTGCAAACCTCCCCTCAATTGATCCACCCAAGACGGGTGACCAGCTGGATCCTAACCTCGCAAAAAGGCTTCCTACCGGAAAAAGAACCGGCAGTTCACAGGAGGGCTCAACAAGAGGTTGGAAAAATGGCAAGGGAACAGATGGAAAAGGGAATGGTGAAAATAATGATGGAGTACAAGGTAACAACACCGGGCCGAATCCGGGCAATAAAGGAAAAGGGCTGATTAGTGCCAGATTCACTAATTTCAAATTAATTTCTGATGTAGAAATTGTACAAGCCCAGGGCACAGGAATTATTGTTTTTGAAGTGAAAGTAGATTGCTACGGCAATTTTAAAATTCTTGGTGGTGAGGCAACCGGCACAACTTACAATGCAGGCGACGCAAAAGCAGTATTCATGAGCGTATTATCACGCTCCTCATTTAAGAAAATGGGGGAAGATTGCCCTGAAACGGGTAAAGTATCGGTTACCATACGTCCAAGTATGTAATGAAAAGCTATGAAGAAACCCTGGAATTTCTCTATTCCAGATTACCAGTTTTTCAACATATCGGTGCTGCAGCATACAAAGCAGATTTAAATAATACCATTGCCATCTGTGATTTTCTGGGGAATCCACAGCATCATTTTAAAAGCATACATGTGGGGGGCACCAACGGAAAGGGTTCTGTAAGCTCTATGCTGGCGGCCATTTTTACAAAACATGGCTATAAAACCGGTTTATATACCTCTCCGCACTTAAAAGATTTCAGAGAGCGCATCAGAATCAATGGTGAAATGATTCCTAAAGAATTTGTGGTCAATTTTACCCATGCCATAAGGCCTTTGATTGACAGTGTTTCCCCTTCCTTTTTCGAACTTACCGTAGGTATGGCATTTGATTATTTCAAAAACATGGAGGTTGATATTGCCATCATAGAGGTTGGGATGGGCGGAAGACTGGACAGTACCAATATAATAACTCCGGAACTAAGTGTTATTACCAATATTGGCTGGGATCACATGGAATTCCTTGGCGATACATTGCCCAAGATTGCTGCCGAAAAAGCCGGAATCATTAAAAAGGATGTACCTGCCGTGGTAGGAGAAGTATTGCCTGAAACCGTACCTGTATTCGAACAGACCGCAAAAAACTGCAAATCGGAACTGACACTGGGCGTTACTGCACCTTCCCGATGGATAGAAAAATGTGTACTGAAAGGAGAATATCAAAAAAAGAATCTGGGCACAGTAAAAGCCGCAATCGAAGCTCTGGAGAGACAAGGCTATCATTTCTCAGAACACCTGATTCTGGAAGCGCTTCAAGAAGTGAAAATATTAACAGGACTGAGAGGGCGCTGGGAAATTATGCAGGAACAGCCGCTTATCATTGCAGACACAGCCCACAATGCTGATGGACTGGTTGAAACCATGACGCAACTGACCAAAGGGCTGAAAGGAAAACTGCATATGGTGCTTGGAGTAGTAAAAGAAAAAGATCTGTCCAAAATATTGAAACTCCTTCCCTCTTCTGCACAATATTATTATTGCAAACCTGCCATTTTCAGAGGACTTGATGCTGAAATTCTTGCCACAGAAGCTACCAAAGTCGGTCTGCAGGGAAAAATATATGCAAGCGTTGAAAAAGCGTATCTGGCTGCAAAAGAGGCTGCACAAAAAAACGACACTATCTACATTGGAGGCAGCACGTTTGTTGTGGCTGAAGTTTTATAAACTCCAATAATCCAGCGCAGGGCGCAATTCAGGATTTCTAAAAAGCGCCTTTAAATCAAAGAAAAATCCATCTGCTGTGGCATGCTTTTCAAACCAGGGGGCATGCAGTTTTTTGTAATCGTCGTGTGAAACGGCCAGAATAATGCCATCGTACTGACCACAGGGCTCTGATGCTAATGAAAACCCATATTCGTGATTTACTTCGTCGGAACTTGCATAGGGATCTACCACATCCACATTAACCGAGTATGAAATTAATTCATTGACCACATCCACAATTTTGCTGTTCCGGATATCGGCCACATTCTCTTTAAAGGTAGCACCCATAATCAAGATGCGAGAGTCTTTTACCACTTTGCCCCTTGCATTCAATTTTTTGACGGCTTTTTGTGCAATGTGTGCGGGCATATTGTCATTGGTAAATCTACCGGCCGCAATTACCCTGGGATGCAAACCCATGGCTTCGGCTTTGTGGAGTAGGTAATATGGATCTACACCTATGCAATGGCCTCCTACAAGTCCGGGCTGATACCGGTGAAAATTCCACTTGGTAGCAGCGGCGTCAATTACATCGTGTGTGCTAATGCCGATTTTATTGAAAATCATGGACAGCTCATTCATCAGTGAAATATTAACATCGCGCTGGGTGTTTTCGATAATTTTTGCTGCCTCAGCTACTTTGATGGATGCTGCCTCATAAACTCCCGCTTCAATAATGCTTGCATACAGTTTGGAAACATTACGCAACGCCTCTTCGTCACTGCCACTCACAATCTTAAGAATCTTGGTAAGCGGTCTTTCTTTGTCTCCCGGGTTGATTCTTTCGGGGGAGTAACCCACTTTGAAATCCATCCCCATCTTTAAGCCCGACAATTCTTCAATAATAGGCACGCAATCATCCTCGGTGCAACCGGGATAAGTAGTGCTCTCATAAATCACATAATCACCTTTCGAAATGGCGTTGCCCACGGCTGTGCTGGCGCCTATAAGGGGTTTAAGTTCGGGTTCGTTGGATTCGTTGATGGGTGTAGGTACCGCAACAATATAAACACCGCACGCTTTAATTTCGTTGGGATTGGAAGTAAAAACTATTTTCCTGCCTTCAAATTCAGACGCATCTATTTCTTTGCTGGGATCAATACCCTGCTGCATCAATTGTATGCGGCCTTCATTGATATCAAAACCCACCACATTAAAACGTCTTGCAAATTCTAGTGCAATAGGCAAACCGACATAACCAAGCCCGATTACACAGAGGCTTTTTTCGCCGGAAGCAACTTTATCATACATTTCCATCATGGATTTGCAAAAATAGGATATTAAATGGGTTAGGCCATAAGCAAAAAGGAGGCCTACAGCCCCCTTTTCGCCTTATTTTTTAACATTCTGTTTATCGTACGCCATGCATCATTTTCAGAAGCACTTTATTCATACTGATTAATACCAGACCAAGGACAATAACAAAACCGGCAATGCCCGCGAATATGGTAAAAGGACCCAGTTTTTCAACAAAACCCACGGTAAGACCGGCCAGATTATTCGCAATAAAACTACTAAGGAACCAAACTCCCATGAGCATGGAAGCCAGTTTCACAGGTGCCAACTTCGTTACCATTGACAAACCTATCGGACTAAGACAAAGTTCACCACAGGTGTGTATCAGATAGGTGCCCAGAATCCACATGATGTTGGCCTTGATAGCTTCATTATCCCCGGCGGTGCCACGCTCCATTACTGCCCCTACCATCAACAAGAAACCTAAACCCAGCAGAATCATTCCCAAGCCCATTTTTATAGGGGTATTCGGTTCTTTTCCCTTTCGGTTCAGATAAGCCCACAACAAAGTAAACAAGGGTGCCAGCATCACAATAAAGATAGGATTTACACTCTGGAAGAATGATGTAGGAATCAAGTACCCACTTACTTCCCTATTGATGAATTTATCTGTATACAGTGAAAAGGCACCACCCGCCTGCTCAAAACCCGCCCAGAAAAAGGTAACAAACGCCACCAATATAATAATTACCCAGGTGCGATCTTTTTCTGGCTTGCTGAGACCTGGGCCTGCTGTGGCACTGCCCATATTATCTACAATATCTCCTGCTGCCACATTCTTATTTTGCGGCTTCAACCCTTTATCTCCGAGATATTTTTGACCCAGCGTATTAAACAAAATCTGACCTAGTGCCATGCCTATCCCGGCGGCCAGAAAGCCATACTGAAAGCCATACTGCGCTATCTTGACAGAACCATCCGACAATACCTCTTTTGTAGCCATAATGTCTTCGGCTAGCAGACCGCATACCAAAGGAGCCAGAAATGCCCCGAGATTAATGCCCATGTAAAAGATGTTGAATGCCCCGTCTTTGCGAACATCATTGTTATCATACAACTGCCCTACTATAATGGAAATATTGGGTTTAAAGAAACCATTGCCAATAATTAGCAGGCCCAGACCGGCATAAAATGAACTCAGACCCATTTGAGAAGCGAGCGAAAATTGTCCTAGCGCCATAAGAATACCACCAATGGTGATGGCTTTGCGCTGTCCGATGTAATTATCAGCAATCCATCCTCCAAGTATGGGCGTTAAATATACAAGACCTGTATAAATACCATAAATTAATCCTGCATGATCGTCAGAAAATCCCAATCCACCCTCCAGATATGATTTTGTCAGATACAAAATCAAAAGTCCGCGCATTCCATAGTAACTGAAACGTTCCCACATTTCAGTAAAAAACAGAAGTCGCAAACCCGCCGGGTGCTCCTTTTGGTTGAAAATCCAAACCATAACGGTTGAGATGATGGAGATTACAGATGCATACATGTACATCTGAAAGGCTTGTGAAGGGATGTCGAAACTCAATCCGGCAAAGACATTTAAAAGAAAAATGCTGCCTGCCAGACTAATGACAAATGCCAATAAAAGTTTGAGGTTGTTATTCATAGTGTTTTTGTAGTGTTTTTGTAGTGTTTTTGTTAAGTTATATTTTTCTCTTTCATCACCTGATTGAGCCAACGAAGCATTGCAAACATAAGCAACCCGGCCAAAAGCGCCAAAACACAATTTAAAAGAAAAAAATCAGATTTGTCTTCATATTTCTCCCACATGCCGCTTAGCATTCCTGAAAGCTTGTTTCCCACCGAGGTACTGAGAAAAAAACCACCCATCATCAAGGCTGTAATTCTGGGCGGACTTAGTTTGGAAACCAATGAGAGTCCCATCGGTGATAGACATAATTCACCCAGGGTAATAACCGCATAAGAAGCCACCAGCCAAAAGGAACTCACTTTTGCATGTTCAATATCTGCAGATTTTACTGCGCCCACCATAACCAAAGCACTCAGTGCCGTAATCACCAAACCAATGGCAATTTTAGCTGCCGTTGAAGGTTCTTTTTTTCTGCGCCTTAAAACACCCCAAAACCCAACTACCAAAGGTGTGAGCAGAATAACCCAAAACGGATTGATACTCTGGTACAACTCTGTGGAAATGAGTTTCAAGCTTTTTCCTTCCTCTGGAATCTGTTCTTTAGGTAAATTCTTGAAATACTTTCTGCTGGCTGTTTGTGCTTTCAGGGTTTTTGCCAATGCCAGTCTCTCAGAAGATTTATTTTCAAGCTTAAGGATTGAATCACGCTTTTGAATTGCCTTTTTATGGATGGCAAAATCTTCACCATTGAGTCGACTGATACTATCATTGGTTACGGTTTGACTAAGATTCAGTACATTTAGTGCTCTACCTGTCACCTCGCCCGGTACACGGTCTGTGTGTTGTTCGGCCCAAATGGTGAGTGCATCACCGTTTTGATGAAACACAGCCCAAAAAACCACCAGACAGCCGTATACAGCTAGCAGTGCTCCAATGGGCCTTTTGTCTTCCTGCCGTGCCGAAACGAACAAATAGATGAAAAACGCAATGACAGGAATACACCCGAAGATGAAAGCATCATTGCTGTCGGTTCCCAGCAGATTACCCGGGATTAAATATCCAAGGACTCCAAAAATAAACATAGGAACCAGGGTAAACAGCAATATCCTCGAAGTGGGCATATCCCCTGCCTCCATAGGTTTTATGATATCAGCCTCTTTTACAT
>JBEDNI010000048.1:0-10280 GCA_041170685.1 Bacteroidota bacterium
CAGCATGCAATATTATCAGCAGTATCTCACCCAAAACAAAATCCCCTGCACCTATATTGACTGCCTTCAGCCGGAATCTGATATCCGGAAACTACTGACTTCCCCCTTAACCAATAAACTAAAGAAAATCGAATGTTATGACCCCGCAGATAACTGGCTGGAAAAGCGTTTGACAAAACAATGTCGAAAAATGGGCATGGAACTGCATTTTCATGAAAGTCCGGGTTTTTTGAACGGCCGCAATATGACCTTACCTGCCCGCAAAGACGGCAAACCGACTTTTATGTGTCGCAGCGTAAACAGCGGGATCTGCTCATGGATAAAGACAAACCCGCTGGGGGACAATGGACCTTTGATACAGACAACCGAAAGCGTTACCCCACCGGTAAAAAACCACCGACACTGCAATTTCCCGAGAAAAATCAATTTACAGAAGAAGCGCGGGAATTTGTCCTAAATCACTTTCCCCTCAACCCCGGCGAACTGAACACAGGAATCTGTTACCCGTCTACCCATGAAGAAGCCGAACTCTGGCTACAGCAATTCCTGATACAACGCTTTCAGGATTTTGGGCCTTATGAGGATGCCATAGTGAAGTCTGAACACTGGCTGCATCATTCTGTGCTCACACCCATGTTGAATATTGGGCTCCTCACACCCCAACAAATCCTTGATGCCACCATCATGTTTTCTACCGAACATTCGGTTACGTTGGCTTCGCTGGAAGGTTTTATCAGGCAGATCGTGGGATGGCGGGAATTTGTTCGTTTATTTTATGTACGACTCGGAACCCCGCAACGCACCACCAACTTCTGGGGTTTTACAAGAAAAATCCCACCCTCCTTCTATAATGGCACCACCGGCATAGCCCCGGTTGATGACTGCATACAAAAACTACTGAAAACCGGCTACAATCACCATATTGAAAGACTGATGGTGCTGGGCAATTTCATGCTGCTGTGTGAATTTGACCCCGACGAAGTGTATCGATGGTTCATGGAAATGTACATTGATGCGTATGATTGGGTTATGGTACCCAATGTATACGGTATGAGCCAATTTGCAGATGGTGGGAGAATGTGCTCCAAACCCTACATCAGTGGAAGCAACTATCTGCTTAAAATGTCGGACTACAAAGGCGATGGGCGGTGGGAGAAAATCTGGGACGGCTTGTTTTGGTCGTTCATGCACAAACAGCGTGCTTTTTTCAGTCAAAACCCGAGAATCGGCATGCTGCTGAAGACACTTGACAACATGGATGCGGAAAAGCGACAACTACATTTTCATGCTGCTGAAAAGTTCCTCAAAAGCCTGGAGGTATGAAACAAAATATTAACGTTGTTTGGCTAAAACGCGACCTACGCACATCTGACCACGCGCCACTGGCCGCTGCAGAAGATGCCGGACTTCCGTATTTGATTCTGTTTCTTTTTGAACCTGCCCTTACAGCTCGTCCTGACTGCAGCGGAAGGCACATAACTTTTCAGATGCAATCGCTGGAGGATATGAACCGCAGGCTTGCCAAAGCCAACATGAGGGTGCATGTATACTGCGAAAATGCCGTTGCAGTATTTGAACATTTATCAGGCACATTCAACATCAATCATGTTTTTAGTTACCGCGAAAGCGGGGTACTGCAAACCTGGCAGCGCGATAAAGATGTTGCACAGCTCTTTAAAAAACACAATATTCTATGGCAGGAATTTCAACGCGACGGTATACTGCGGGGCATTCAAAACCGCGATGGATGGGATAAACAATGGTTTGGTCACATGCATGCGCCCCTCATACACAATCAATTCTCTCCGCAGTTTGCTGTGAATGAAGCATTACCATTTCCTACCCTGCCTGAAACACTACATCTGCCATCGCCTTGGAATAAATCGATGCAACCCGGCGGCGAAACCCATGCCTGGCAATATCTGCAAACATTCATTGAAACACGTGGCCAACACTATAACCGCCACATTTCCAAACCCGCTGAAAGTCGGCTATCGTGCAGCCGGCTTTCGCCTTACCTTGCCTGGGGAAATATGAGCGTGCGGCAGGCATATCAAGCGGCGTATACCGCAGAAAACGCCAAAATTCACAAGCGTGCATTTGCATCGTTTCGCGAACGGCTGCGATGGCATTGCCACTTCATTCAGAAATTTGAGCAGGAATGCCGTTATGAATATGAAAACATCAACCGTGGCTTCGATTCCCTGCAATGGAATAATGATGAGCAAGCCATAGCGGCATGGAAAGAGGGTAAAACCGGCTTTCCAATGGTGGATGCCAACATGCGCTGCCTGCAACAAACCGGCTGGATTAATTTTAGAATGCGCGCCATGCTGGTTTCGTTTTTATGCCACCACCTGGGAGCCGACTGGCGCAAGGGGAAAGCCCATATTGCACAAATTTTCCTGGATTATGAACCGGGCATTCACTACCCGCAGTTTCAAATGCAGGCCGGAACTACGGGCATAAACACGGTTCGCATGTACAATCCCATAAAACAAAGCCTGGATCATGATCCCGAAGGCCTATTTATCTCAAAATGGTGTCCTGAACTCGCCCGTTTGCCTGTTCACCTTCGCCACAAACCGTGGGAGGCCAATGCACTTGAGCAGATAGAATTTCAATTTATGCCGGGCGTGGATTATCCACTGCCCGTTTGCAGTACAGAAGGCATTCCGAAGGAACACAGAGAAAAAATCTGGGGAACGCGAAAAACACAAACAGCTAAAGCTGAAAGCAGCAGAATACTAAAGGCACACACCCGAAAAGGGCGAAGAAATCCTTAATAATTATTGAGCATCATCGGCATAATGAGCATGGTGATGTCTTCATCCTTCTCATTTTCCGTGGGAACCAGCAAACCTGCCCTATTAGGTGCCGACAGTTTCAGTACCACCTGCTCTCCATCAATGGTGGCAAGCATGTCTTTCAGGAATCGGGCATTGAAGCCAATTTCCATATCTTCACCATCGTATTCGCAGTTGATTTTTTCCTGTGCTTCATTTGCCATCTCAAGATCTTCAGCACTGATTTGCAGTTCGCTGCCGGTAATTTTCAGGCGAATCTGATGGGTAGTTTTGCTTGCAAATATGCTGATACGGTTGATGGAACTCAAAAAATCACTGCGCGAAATGGTCAGTGAATTCGGGTTTTCTGTAGGAATAACCGCGTTGTAATCAGGATATTTTTCATCCAGCAAACGTGCGATTAGCTGTGTTGAACCGAAGGTAAAGAACACATTGCTGCGGTTATAATCTACCATCACAGGGGTATCATCATTCGGCAGCGCAGTTTTTAATAAATTCAGCGGTTTTTTGGGAATGATGAAATTCTGGTCAGAGCCGGTTTTGAGATCTTTGCGTGTAAAGCGAACCAGTTTATTGGCATCGGTAGCTACAAAGTTCACGCTGTCTTCCTTCATTTCCACAAAAAGACCTGTAAGATTCAATCGCAGTTCATCATTGCCGGTGGCAAACAGGGTTTTACTGATGGCACGGAGTAAAATATTGGAAGGAACGGTAAAACTACCATCGCCGGATTTTTCGGGCAATGCCGGAAAATCAGATCCATTCAGACCGGCCATTTTGTAACGCCCGTTGTTGTTTACCACTTCAATTCCATAAGTCGATTCTTCAATGCTGAAGGTTACCGGCTGGTCAGGCAGCGAGCGTAAAATATCGATTACCATTTTACTGGGTACCGCCACTCGCACATCCTCTTTGGATTCTACCTGCATACTGGTGGTCATGCTGGTATCCAGATCGGTACTGAAAATGGTAAGGGTATTCCCTTTGATATCAAAGAGAAAGTTTTCCAGAATGGGTATAATGGGCTTGGAAATAATGGCTCCGTTTACAGTCAGCAAATGCTGAAGGAGTTCGTTACTGGGTGCTATAAACTTCATAAAAGTGTATTCTTTCTGATGTTGAGTACAAACCTATTTAAGATACGTGAATAGAAATGCACAAATTTTTGGGTTTTATGAACAAAAGTAGGCTGCTCATTGATCATTATTGCCAATCGTATCCTGAATAACGACGAAAAGATCTTCGTTGTCTTTCTTCATCATATACTTTTCTCTGGCAAACTTTTCAAGATTAATCTGGTTTCCGAACAGCTCAGTGCGCTGTCTATTCAATTCTGCTATCTGCTTCTTATAGATATCCCTGGATTCCTCCAGCTCAGAAACTTCTGATGCAATGGAGAAGCGGTAAAACACGTTGTTGCTGTCAAAAAACAACATCCATAGCCCAAAAAATGCAAAAAGCAGTATGTAGCGATATTTGAATAGTTTCAACAGCATACAGTACAAAGATAATCAGAGTGACCGGCCTTAAAAACAAAACTTATAAGCATGTCCAATTTTTTTATATATTCGCAATATGCGCATTTTTTTCGCTACCCTACTTTGCATTGCCGGAAGCAACCTAATTCATGCTCAGCCATGCGATTACACCACTAAAAAATTTGCCATTCAGCAGGAATTGAATACCATCTATGGTATAGTTAAAGCTTTTGGCAACAGAACTGATACACTGTACATTGATATTTACAAACCCGTGGGCGACAAAAACACCCTAAGGCCCATGATTTTATTTATCCATGGGGGCGGTTTCAGCGGAGGTAATTATAAGGATGTAACCAATCAGGCCAAATCCTTTGCCCAGCGCGGATATGTTGCCGCAACAGCATCCTACAGACTCGGATTTTTCAGGCCGGTTTTTCCTGACAATTACCCCTATGCACTGGATAAAGCAGAACCTGAAAGAGCTGCCTACAGGGCAATGCAGGACATTAAAGGCGCAGTGAGGTATATGAAAGGGCGCAATAAAACCGATAGTGCTGATATTCTTAACTTTTTTATCGGTGGATACAGTGCCGGAGCCATCACCAGTCTCAATGTGGCATTTGTGAACGACAATAAGTTCCGACCTGCTTCCTGCGATTCCATCAACAGTGTTGTTTATCAAGGCATCAATTATAAAAGACCCTCACTGGGCAATGTAGAAGGCACACTTAATCTAAACGGATATAATGCTTCTGTGCGCGGCGTACTCAATTATTTTGGTGCAGTGGCTGATACCACAGTACTGGAAACCGCCAAACCCGCTGTATTCAACTACCACCAGTTGGGCGATCCTGTGGTTTCCGCGGGCATCAATAAACCATATTATGGAATTGGACTGGGAATTTCAGATAACTGGCCCTTGTTATATGGTAGCACCATCATCAGTCGCAGACTCAAAGCACTGGGATACACCGGATTAATGCTGCGAAACCGCATCATCAACGGCAGTGCACACGATGTAGACAATCCCGCCCTGATGGATACCATGACCGCCAATTGGGCTTCCGCCATCATTTGCAGCCCCAATACTGCGATTGCACCAATAAAACAACCCAAACCCTACGCCCTGCAAAGAGAGGGAAATAAAACCTATCTCGTAACCCTGCAAACCGGATCATGGGAATTTTACGACATGGCAGGTCGCAGTTTTCAACGCTTGAGTTTAGACAAAGGCCAACACACCGAAATTTTTCGCACACCCTGCCTTATTCGCTATCGCACAAATTCCGGTGAAGGTTCGTTTCTTTGCAATCCGTGAGATTGCCATTAAAACCCTATTTCTTTTTTCTGCCAATTGTGCTAATTACTGCGTGCAGTAAACAAGCAGACAATGGCTTGCCGGACGGCGTTCAATGGCAAACACCTCAATATAGTCGCATGTTTTTATTAGGGGTGAATGGAAAAGACTCATTCATCGCATTGAAAAACCCATCCGATACCTCACAGTGGTTACAAATTATTCACTGGGGCAGTAATACGACACCGAAAAATTGCATTTCAGTGCAGAAACGCAACCGAATTGCCTGCATGACAGCCGTTTTTTCAGGCATGATGGAGGTATTGCAAACTGAAACCCTGATTTGCTGCACAGATAATACAAAGTTCCACACCGGACCCAAATGCCAAAAATGGTTTTCTAAAAGCAAAGTCACCGAAGCAGGCAAAGGAGTCTCCATTGACATGGAAACACTGTTAAAAAGCAATCCTGATTTGGTTCTAACCTATTACATAGACAACAAAGGCAGAGAGGAATGGAACGGGATAAACCGAAACGGCATTCCTGTCATTTTTTTACAGAATTACCTGGAAACCCACCCGCTGGCACGGGCTGAATGGCTGAAAGTCTTTGGGTGGCTTTTAGGCAAAACGGATGAAGCGGAAACCTTTTTTAGTATGGTGAGAGAGCATTACGAAAGTCTGGCGGCCAATATTAAAGAATCCAACCCTGAAAAACCGACCGTATTCTGCAACGCTCCTTATAGCGGAAACTGGGATCTACCGGCAGGTGAAAGCTATATGGCTGCCATGTTTGCAGATGCAGGGGCAGACTACCTATGGAAGGATGTAAAAGGTGCAGGTAAAATCACACTGGACATAGAAAAAGTTTACCAAAAAGCCCGGAATGCAGACTTCTGGATTAACCCGGGCGGTTGCAGAACAGCAGACTGCCTTACCCAAATAGACAGACGTCTTGAACTTTTTGATGCAGGAAAAACCGGGGGGATTTTCAATGCCACCAAAACCCAAAACCCGCAAGGGGGCAATGCGTGGTGGGACTATGCTGTGGTGCGTCCGGATCTGGTATTGCGTGACCTTATCCAAATTTTTCATCCTGACCTGGTGCCTGAACAACAGGAAACCATTTTCTTTGAGGCCTTAAAAGATTGAGAAACATTGGCATCATACTATCCTTGTCGGCATTGTGCATTCTATTGGTATGGCTTGACCTGACAGCGGGTGAAATGCCATTAAACAATCCGGTTTTTTATAACTTTCGGCTTCCAAGGGTAATTTCAGCAGCCGTTGCAGGCGTTGGTCTTGCTATCAGTGGGCTTGCCATGCAAACATTGTTCAGAAACCCACTGGCAGGGCCATTTCTTACGGGCGCTACGCCCGGCGCCTCCTTTGCCGTAGCTGTTTTTTTAATGGCATTTCCGGTAGGATTTACAGGAAGCTTGCTCCAAAGTGCCGGTATAGCCGTGGTCGGTATAGCAGGGAGTCTGCTGGTATTATTGTTACAGCTTTTCATTCAGCGAAGGCATGGCCACGCGTTTACCTTACTCCTTTCAGGGGTGCTGCTGGGCTATCTTCTGGGCGCAGGAACTGAAATACTGCAAGGGCTTGCACAGGCAGAGCAGATAAAAAGCTTTGTGATGTGGGGTCTTGGGAGTTTCGATCGCGTGCAGCCGGAAGACATACCCATTTTATTAGGGGTGGTTACCGTTTCGTCTGTATTGCTATGGTTTGCCCGCTTTTCCATGGATGCATACCTTCCCGGGGATGCTTATGCCACCTCAGCAGGCGTAAATGTGTCTCTTTTTCGGAAAAAAACTGTAATCCTGGCCGGACTTGCAGCCGGTACCATTACCGGATTTTGCGGACCCATAGGTTTTGTGGGAATGATTGCCCCACATTTTGCCCGGGGCCTGATGAAAAGCAATAATCACGCGGTTTTATGGATTCCCACCCTACTCTGTGGAATGGCTTTATGCCTGCTCGCCGATTTATTGGCGCATCATTTAGTTAGCGACATGACCTTGCCCACCAATGCCATTTGCGCAATCATCGGGGCACCGGCACTGCTATGGATTATTCTGCGTAAGGGTTGAGTTACTCCAGCTTTTCTATCCGGATGATATTTTCAATCTGAAAATCCGTAACAGGGTCAAATTCCACTTTCATGTCGTGGCCGTATACGGTGCCAAAGGCCTGCCAGAAAAACGCTTCTGCACCCCCCCTGTAGTTTTTCATAATTTCCCAGGTGGTTTTACCGGTTTCCCGATGTATCAGCTTCATCAGGATTTTCCCATCATCTATGCTTAAATTTTTCAACTGACCCATGTACATCTGCTTTAAACTTTCTTCACACTCTTTGATGTACCGTTTACGCTCTTTTTTATTTTTTTTCATGGTGAGGTTATCTTCCATCACCCGCATTTTGTAGGCAGCCATTTTGGCATAGGGCATCACCTTTTTCACCCGTTTCTTCAGTCGCTGATAGGCCTTGCGACCCTCAGCATCCATGCCGGCGCTTACCAACACCGGATCCAGGGTTTTATTATCGATGGTATCACCGTCAATCACAATCCATCGGGCCGCAGTATCCTGCGCCGATATATTGGTTGCTCCAAGTAATAAGAAAAGCAACAACCCCGCCGAATAGATTTTCATACCTATTTTCATAACGTATTTACTGCACATTTATTTTTTCGGGCGATGGTCTTTTCAACAACCAAAGCACTCCACCCAGCATTAACAGAAGCGATATCATCTGCGCTTGAGAGAAGGTAACCGAGCCGATACTATATAGGCTCTCACCGTGCTCGCGAATGGCCTCAATCAAAAACCGTTCTGCACCTGCAAACACCATATAGTATGCGAATAGTTTTCCGGGGGCCTGAATGCGGTGACGCAGAAACTTCCATAAAACAAAAAACAGCATCAACCCCATCAGGGCTTCATATAATGGCGTTGGATAAACCGGTACAGCAAGCTCATAGCAATAATCTCCGTTGCATCCCGGAATAGGGACCATGCCTTCCGGAGCCATACCCCCCGATTGACCGCCTAACACATTGTGCGGATAGGTATAACTCCATGCCCAGTCAGGCAGCCATGATAAAGGTTTTGGTCCTGTGTTGGCAACACCCCAGTCCCCGTCGCCAGAAAACTGACAACCAAAACGACCTATTCCGTAGGATAACATCATGCCCGGTCCACCGGCATCGAGCATCCGCAGCAGATTGATGCCTTTTCGATAGCAGTATATCAATACCCCTGCCCCGCCTGCAATGAGACCGCCGTAGAATGTCCAGCCGCCGGTACTAAAAAATGCATCAGCAATGGCCAACATGCTTAGCCCTGAAGGGTTTTCAAGAATATGAAACAGTTTGGCTCCGGCAAAACCCGACAGCAACGCTATCGTGGTGATATTTCCCATGTGCCATTCGGCAGATTGCGTTTGCACTTCCACCTTGGGTTCCGGCAATCTTTGTTTTAAATCGTTGCGGTACCGCCAGCCGAGTACCACCAGGGCTGACAATAAACCATACATCCAGTTGCCTTCGGTTGTGAAAATGTGCTCCTGCGGAACAAATCCGTCCTTTCCGGAAAACATGAGAAATAGTATTTTATATCCAAAAACAAAAGCAAAAATGCCGTTGAGTATGTAATCAGACAGCGGGTAGGGCGCACCAACCCTGCTTTTTACTTCTACCGTCTTAAACTGTTTCAGCGCTGTTCTTCTTCTCATTTCGGTAGACATTGCCCAAAAAGCGCCTGCAATGGATAGGGCAACAAAAAAACCGAAAGTATTGAGAATTTGCAGGGCCGGAATCTCTATTCCGAATACATCCCTGATAAAATGATATAAGGTAGGAAACACAATCGCAAATTAAGGGTGGAGAATGGCTAAATCAAGCATACTGCTAACGGTACCATCGTCATTCATCGCATCCAGAGAAATTTCAGTCAACTCATTCACCAGCAAAGGATCGTAAACTGCTTTCATTTTGATATAATTGTCGGTGAAACCGTGCATAAATCCCCCTTTTTCGTCTGCCTCAAAAAGCACTGTGCGCTTGGTTCCCAGATGCTTTCGGTAAAATGCCTGCCGTTTTTTCTCGCTCAGGGTTCTCAGCATGGTTACCCGCTCGTGTCGCACAGACTGCGGAACGCGACCCTGCATTTTTTTCGCAGTGGTGTTAGGTCGCTCACTGTAAGGAAAAACATGAAGGTAAGATATTTCCAGCTCATTGAGAAACTGATAGGTTTTTAAGAACTCCTCCTCCGTTTCACCCGGAAAACCCACAATTACATCCACCCCTATCGCACAATGCGGCATAAGCTCCATGATACGCTCTATACGGCTTTTGTACAAATCAGTTTTATAGCGGCGGCGCATTCTGCCCAGTATTTCGTCACTGCCACTTTGAAGCGGTATATGAAAATGGGGAACAAAACGTTGCGAACCGGCTACAAATTCAATAATTTCATCGGTAAGCAAATTGGGTTCAATACTGCTGATGCGAAAACGATCTACCTCTGCCAACTGATCAAGTTCGGTGATTAACCCATAAAAATCCTCGTTGTGGTTTATTCCAAAATCTCCAAGATTTACACCCGTCAGAACAATTTCCCGGACAGCACCATGGGCTACCTGCCTTATTTTTTCGGTTGTTTCCGCTATGTTGGCGCTGCGGCTGCTGCCACG
>JBEDNI010000049.1:0-10421 GCA_041170685.1 Bacteroidota bacterium
CCATGCCACCGGTTCGTGCAATTTATTCATGAGGTATGATGAAGGAGACGCTTCATTTTCTGTTTTGCCAAATGGTATGGCAAATGCCAGCAATACCCCTGATATGGTTGCATGAATTCCGCTTTGCATCATGCAATACCAAAGCACAACACCCACAGGCAAATAGAGCCATAGTGTTTTAATACCGCCTCGTTTGCAACCCATTAATATTCCAAAGATTCCCAAAGATGCCATCAGCCAAACCCAGTGCACGCCTTGTCCATAAAAGACGGCAATGACCATAATGGCACCTAGGTCATCAATGATGGCTAGTGCCGTGAGAAATATTTTAAGCGATGCCGGTACCCGATTGCCCAGTGCCGACATAATGGCCATGGCAAAAGCTATGTCGGTAGCTGTGGGAATGCCTGCACCGTGCCAGAATTCAGGGTGATTTATGTTGACTACCCAAAACAACAGGGCAGGCACGAGCATGCCGCCCACTGCAGCCATAACAGGCAACATGGCTGTTCGCCTGTCGCTGAGTTCACCGGTGAGTAGTTCACGCTCAATTTCCAGCCCAACAAGCAGAAAGAAAATCGTCATTAGCCCGTCGTTTATCCAATGGGTAATGTTATGGGCGTGCAGGCCCGGCAGGTGCGGGTTTAATTGCGTATTCCAGAAATCCAGCCAGTTTTTTGCGATACCGGAATTGGCTAGCAGCAGGGAAGCCATGGCACAGATTACCAGCAGCGCTCCTCCTGAGGCCAGTTTTCCGTAGAATTCCAAAAACAGACGGGTGAGGGCCTGGTTTTTTACCTTGTTGATAACCCGTTTCACACAGGCAAAAATACGCAATAACTTCGCACACTGTGAGTGACCATGAGGTTTACATGCGCCGATGCCTTGAGCTGGCCCAAATGGGACAAGGAAACGTTTGGCCCAATCCCATGGTGGGAGCAGTGGTGGTGTATCAGCATCAAATAGTGGCGGAAGGATGGCATCAGGTTTTCGGTGGTCTACACGCTGAGCCCAACACCCTTGCATCATTGCCGTCAGAGGTTCCTTTGCATGAATGTACGCTGTATGTAAATCTGGAGCCGTGTTCTCATGTTGGTAAGACCCCTCCCTGTTCCCGGTTGCTGATTGATAAAAATATTGGTAAGGTAATCATTGGCAGCACAGATCCTAATCCCAAGGTTAATGGTCGTGGAATTGCTATGTTAAGAGAAGCCGGAATTTCGGTTGAAACCGGGATATTAAAAGAGGAATGTGATGCTTTGAACAAGCGGTTTTTCACCTATCAAAATTTGAAACGGCCTTATATTGTGCTGAAGTGGGCCTGTAGCAATGATGGATTTATGGCGCCGGCAAACCGTGCGCGTGTGCAGATTAGTGGAGAAGAGGCACGGGTTATGCTGCATCGGTGGCGAGCTGAAGAAGACGCCATTTTGATTGGCGCAACCACGGCTATCATGGATAAGCCCCTGTTGGATACGAGACTTGCCCCCGGTAAAAATCCGGTGCGTGTTGTGCTGGATCCTAATCTGCGTGCACCGCAATTGCCCGGTGATTTTCAAACGTTGATTATGAATACCCGTTTTGGGAAAAAAGAAGGAAATTTCGAATGGGTAAAATTGAGGCAGGACTTCGCTGTGGCTGATATTTTGGAGATATTGTATAATAGACAATTACTCTCGCTGATGGTGGAGGGCGGGGCTGAAACATTACATCGGTTTTTAGCAGGTGGTTTTGTGGATGAAATACGTGTAATACGCAGTAAAAAGGTACGTATGCAAACAGGATTAGTGGTTCCTAAAATCTCCATGCCACTGATAAAATCTGAGGAAACTAATGACGATATAATTGAATATTATGGAAAGGAGATTGTAACATGTGGCTAATATTCAGCATCCTCAGCAGTGCGGCTTTGATGGTGATTTTTAAGGTTTTTGCCCGATTTGAAATACGGGTTTTTCCATCCATCGTGGTTAATTATATAACCTGTTTTGTATTGGGTAATCTATTGCTGGGCAAGCAAAACATTGTATCTCAAGCGGTATGGGAACAGCATTGGTTTCCGTTTGTGGCGGGAATGGGATTGCTGTTTATATCGGCATTTTACCTGATGGGCCTTGGGACAGGGTTGGCAGGGGCAGGTGCTACTTCAGTGGCAGCCAAAATGAGCGTTGTGATTCCTGCGGCGGTTAGCATGTTGTTGTTTCATGAAAAGCCCGGTTTGTTTATTCTGTTGGGTATGCTACTATCTGTTTTCAGTGTATACCTCATGCGTCCGGAAAATAATGATGGTAGTGGTAGTCGCGGTCTTTGGGTATTGCTGCTGGTTTTCATAGGGTCGGGGATGGTAGACACGGGATTGAACCTCGTAAAACATCAATTTGGCCATGTTGTAGATGATTATACGATAAGTACCGTGGTCTTTGGCAGCGCCGGGGTTATAGGTTTAATTCTGATGCTGTCTCAAAAAGGCCAATTCCCGAAGCGGAAAGAAATTCTTGGCGGCATTGTATTGGGCTGTGCGAATTATGCATCGCTAATAGCCATGTTTGGAGCGATTGGCGCATATAAAGGTCATACAGCCTGGTTTTTTGCGGTGAACAATATTGGCGTGGTGTGGGTGAGTACGTTCATTTCCATTCTGTTTTTCAAAGAAAAAATCAGTAAGGCAGGTTATGTAGGGCTGATACTTGCTGCACTGGCTGTATTACTCATGAATATCCATGCTTTTTTCGGATGAATATTTTGAACCTTCAGGCAGGGGAGAATCGAACCTGCGCGAGCGGGGAAGCCGATTTTTGGGATATGTATTTCCCGTTTACAATGAGTCGGATTATAAAAAATATCTGAATGAAATCAAACAACAATATCCCGACGCCACACACCATTGTTATGCAGTGGTAATGCATCCCGATCAGTCGTATCAGCGCAACACCGATGACGGAGAACCCTCCAATACCGCGGGAAAGCCCATATTGCGGGCCATTATCGCGGCCGGACTTACCAATGTGATGGTAGTGGTTGTGCGCTATTTTGGAGGAACACATCTCGGAATACCCGGTTTGATCAATGCCTACGGCGAAACTGCCAAAGCAGCCATTCATGCGGCCGGGAGGGTGCAGCAATTTGTAGAAGACGAAGTAACGCTGGAAGCTGCCTTTGATGCTGAGCAGGAAATTTACCGAATGGCAGAGCGAACCCAGTCCCGCATTGTGAATCGGGAATATACATCAACCGTTAAAATCACCCTGAAAATTAGACGAAGTCTGATTGTAACATTCAAAAAAAACCTGGCAGATTTTCCGGCAATTTCCTTGATTAATGGATAATCTACGCCTATTTTGATGCCGATTTAGCCGTATATTTGCGGCAAATTATGAATAAGATAAAAGTTGCAAACCCCGTAGTAGAGCTTGATGGCGATGAAATGACCCGGATTATCTGGCATTTTATCAAGGACAAACTTATCCTCCCGTATCTTGATATAGATATTAAATATTATGATCTGGGAATGGAAAACAGGGATGCTACTGATGATAAGGTTACTGTGGAAGCGGCGGAAGCCATTAAACAGTTTAACGTGGGTATTAAGTGCGCTACCATAACACCTGATGAGGCCCGTGTGAAGGAATTTAACCTGAAACAAATGTGGAAGAGCCCAAATGGAACGATTCGCAATATTCTGGATGGAACGGTTTTTCGTGAGCCTATTGTTTGCAGCAATGTGCCCCGTCTGGTTCCGAATTGGACCGCTCCCATTTGCATAGGTCGTCATGCTTTTGGAGATCAGTACCGCGCCACCGATTTCGTTACCAAAGGGAAAGGCAAACTGACCGTGAAATTTGAGGGTGAAGACGGAACCGTGCAGGAGTTTGAGGTATACAATTTTAAAGGCGATGGTGTGGCATTGACCATGTACAATACCGATGAAAGTATTGCCGGTTTTGCCCGCAGTTGTTTCAATATGGCCATCGCCAAGGGTTGGCCTTTGTACCTGAGTACCAAAAACACCATTTTGAAAAAATACGATGGTCGTTTCAAGGATATTTTTGAGAACATTTACCAGTCTGAATTCAAGACCGCCATGGACGCCAAAGGCATTACCTATGAGCATCGCCTGATTGACGACATGGTGGCCAGTGCCCTGAAATGGAATGGAAATTTTGTGTGGGCATGCAAAAACTATGATGGAGACGTGCAAAGCGATACCGTGGCTCAGGGTTTTGGCTCACTGGGACTGATGACCAGCGTGCTGGTTACACCCGATGGAAAAACCGTAGAAGCAGAGGCGGCCCATGGAACCGTTACTCGCCATTACAGAATGCACCAGCAAGGCAAGAAAACCAGCACCAATCCCATTGCCAGCATCTTTGCCTGGACCCGTGGTTTGGAGCACCGTGGCAAACTGGATGGCAATCAGGAACTGATTAATTTCTGTAATACCCTGGAACAGGTTTGCATTGATACCGTAGAAAGCGGTAAAATGACCAAGGATCTGGCGGTTTGCATATACGGAGATAAAGTAACTGAAGGCCAATATATGCACACAGAAGATTTTCTGGAGGCATTAAATTCAGAGCTAAAATCAAGACTTTCAGCCTAATAGTAACAGATAGTTTTTCTGTAAGAAAAGTCGCACGAAAACTGCGACTTTTTTTATTGATGTTTGATTAGGGGATTTATCTTTGCACTAAAATGTTATTGAAAATATTCAGGGTATTCTTATGCCTTCTGACCATTACTCTTTCTTCGGAATTGCGTGCCCAATCTCTTCAGAAAAATTCATTTTATGATTATAAACCGGCCAGGTGTGCCGGAGAAATTCCCTCAGATTTTCTCGTAAAATCGAGTGAAAAGGCAGAAGCGGCTAAGCGTGAAATCAAAGATTCACGCGTATCCCGGCAGGACAAGAAACAAGAATTTGAGTATGCCATTACCAGCAGCTTTGCCGTAGATGAAATGCTCTCTTCAGGCCAGATACTCTTTGGTGATTCGATGTCATTGTTCATACAAAATGTAGCAAAGAGAATTTTAGAATCGAATGGTGAAGAGGAATTGTTAAAGAAACTCAGGTTTTATGTTTTGAAGTCTCCAATCCCTAACGCCTATTGCACCAGCAACGGTGCCGTGTTGGTTTCGGTCGGCCTGCTGAGTCGTCTGGAAAATGAGGCCCAGCTTGCTTTTATATTATCGCATGAAATTCAGCATTACATACTAAAGCATTCGCTGAAAGAGTATAAAAAAATTAACACGATGAAAAACGCATCTTCCGGCCAAAGACTGGAAGATAAGCTCTCAGATATTTATAATTTCTCTCAGGAAAATGAAAATGAAGCAGATCTTAATGGTTTTAAAATGATGCAAAGGGCCGGGTACAACCTGGATGAAGGGGTGTATGTATTTGACATGTTAAAATATGCCGAGTATCCATTTTTGGAGATTACCCTACCCATTGATTCATTTGAAACGGAATATTATAAATTCCCCCTGTCGTTGCATACTCAAATAAAGGAAGCCGTGAAGCAAGGGGCAGATGAAGATGAAAAACATCTGCAAGAGCAGGGCGATGAAACCAATAAAACCCATCCTAGTCTGGATAGAAGGATTAATCGCATGCGCGATATGATTGCCGCTGACGGAAACCAAAAAGGGAAACCCCTATACCTGGCCGGGAAAGAATCTTTTAATTATATTTCAAAGATGGCCAGGCATGAACTGCTGCTGCTGTATCTGCGTTATGCGGATTACGGCAATGCATATTATCTGGCAGAGGTGATGCAAAAGCTGTACGGGTCGTCTTTGTTTATAGCCAAGGTGAAAGCCATGAGTATTTATGGTCTGGCGCATCACAGCAGTTTAAAGCATTCGATGGATAAATATGGATGTAATATTACCAATTCAAGGGGAGAGTGGAGGCCGTTGATTGCGCTGTTTAGTAGAATGGATTTGAAAGAACTCAGTGCATTTGGCAGCAGGCAGATATATTTTATCAAAAAGGAATATAAAGATGATCCCTTTTTGGACAAGGTTTCCAGAGATTTCTTTAGGATTGTTCAATCCAATGCATTGATTAGAATTTCAGATCTTGCCCTGGCAAAGCCACAATTGGAGAACAATCAGGATACCACCGAAAAATCTGATGAGACAGATAATAACTCCGGTATTAAGAACCCGAGAAACAGGGTTAAAAGAAATACAAGTACGGGTGCCTCAATGGGATTATACTACATGCAGATATTTACGGATATTAAGGATAGAGAATACCTGCAGAAGTTTCTGAAAGAGATGCAGTATTCGGAACTTTCTAAAACAGAGGGTGAAAAGCAGGATCCCATTTCAAAGAAAAGCAAGCCGGAGCAGGTAGTGAATCAAATGGTTATGTTTCCGCCACAGATAGAATTATCCTATGGCAGTGAAAATAAAAGGGACTTATACCAGGAAGAGGATTACAAGGAATTTTTAGTTAACAAATGGGATGAACTGGGTGATAAAGCAAATCTGAATATTGACGTATTGCGAACCAATATGGATCAGCGTGTTACACTTGAGGCCATTAATGATTATATGTCCTTGAGTGACTGGATTATTGAAAGACTGAATAACGATACCCAAGACATGCTTTTGTTTAATAGCGAGTTTGTGAAGGAGCCCATGCAGCGTAAGAATGCTACTCATGTGGGCTGGGTTAGCTACGATTACAAACAGGGCCAGCGTAAATTTGCTCCTGAGTATTTATTGTATAGCATAGTCTTTTATCCCACTTTGCCTTTATATTTAATATGGCAATTTTCTAAAGAATATAAGTTTAATGAATATTGTGTAGTCTTCAATACTCAAACAGGGAAGGCCATACATGTAAAAAGAAAAAAATTCTCGAGCCGTCTGAGGGGAGATTTGCTCAATGCCCAAATTTATGAAACGTTGTATAATATCAAATACGGGAGATGATTTATGAAACTGATTGCATTCATTAAAAAGACAATGTTACTGAGCTCCAGTTTGGTATTTGCTGTCGTTGCCCTTGCCCAAAACAATCCGGGATACCTAGGGTATAAAAAATCTGTTGATTTGACTATTACACCCATGTTTTTCAACTTCATCGCCGGTGGGCCATCCTTTAAGCCGTCAGTTGGGTTAGCCTATGAAATGGCTACCAAATCCAAATTCTCCATTCGTTTTGGAATGAGCCATGTGAACAATTCGGTAACCCAGAATAATCTGGATTACTATAGTTTGGCTTTGTCAATTCCCAATAACAACGGATCCTTCAGTAGTACCGATTTTGGAAATGCTTATGGTACATTTAAATATTCCTATACAGCATTTTCAATTGCCCCCAGATTCTTTAAAACGCACAAAGGTGCAGTTGCACCTTACGGTGGGTACTGGGGTTTTGACCTTAGCTTGGGTAATGCCAGGGTGGCCAATGATGATAACGTAATTTATAAAATGAACGACAATGGCACCACCTCACAACGGAATTTTACCAATGATGCCTGGAAAAAAATTAAGGTAGTATCACTTCAATTCAATGTGGGGAAACGCCGTTACATTGGCAGCAGCGGTATTTCGGCTTTTTACCAAATGGGCGTGGGTTATCCTTTATGGCAAAGTAGTACCATGTATCTTACCAATACGGCAACCTATTTTGCCAACCATCAGGATCTGCTTGAAAATGCAATGGTGAGGCATATTGCCAATGGAAGTATTATGGAAATTAAATTTGGAGTAGGATATGGTATCAAATAAAAATATTTCGGCCTATACAGTCGCGTTGATTGTGGGTTTGGCATTGATGGTTTTTGCCTGTAAAAAAACACCGCGTGAGCCATCTAAAATTTATGTGCCGCCCGTGTATCCATCAGTCTTTACATCCATACCCTGCTATGATGAATTCTCAAGATCGGGTTCCTATGTATACAACAAGCGAATGGTACTGAAGGCAAATTCAGGTGCTATTTCATCGTGGCCTATGCTAACATACTATGATTCTTCCAGTGTAAACATGTATACAACCCCAACAGGGCTTACCGCGATATCCTTTAAAAATAAAAACTTGAATGACAGCTTTACATTTTACTTCAAATACCTTGATTTTACCAGAAAGCTGCGATATGATATAAAATACATTGACCCTCAGAATCCCGGATATATGGGCTTTAATGAGGTTTATGCTGAAGGGTGGGGCTACTATACACGTGTTTCTGCCAGTAATTTGACATCGTTAGCTTATTTAACCTCGGGATATATTTATGTGGGAACCGATGCTGCCACGGGAAAAAAGGAAATCGTGCTTTGTAATTGCTCAGGAAAAATGACGTTTTGGAGCAGTAATTACGAAAATGCAGTTTTCGAAGGGCGCTTCACCATCGATAAATAATCGAAATCAGAACATATCCTTCATCCTATCGAAAAAGGATTTGTCTTTTTCCTCGGGTTTGAAGTTTTTGCTGTCTTGCAGTTTTAGCAACTGTTCTTTTTCTTCAGAACTGAGTTTGGTAGGTACATATACCTGCACATGTATCAGCTGGTCTCCGGTGCCGTAACCATTCAAATCGGGGAAGCCCTTGCCCTTTAGGCGCAAAACCTTTCCGGGCTGTGTTCCGCTCTCAATCTTAATTTTGGCTGCTCCATCCAGTGTGGGTACTTCAACTGATGCGCCCATTGCTGCTTCCGGGAAGGAAAGCCATAGTGTGTAAATAATGTTGTTTCCATCGCGCTGCAATTCTTCGTGCTCAATTTGTTCAATAAGCACGATTAAATCACCCGCAGGGCCGCCACCCGGGCCGGCATTACCTTGTCCGTTTACGCTCAGCTGCATACCTTCGGCTACACCGCCGGGTATTTTGATGGTAGTTTCAAATTCCTGGCCAACCAGTCCTTGTTCATTGGCTTCGCGAGGTTTGGAGGTGATGGTGCGTCCCATGCCCTGACATACCTGACATGGCGCGGTGGTGGCCATTTGTCCAAGGAAAGTATTGGTTATTTTGCGCACACTACCTGATCCTCCGCAATTTTTGCAATCGCTGTATTGAACACCCTCTGCCTCAATCATGCGGCGGTATTTCACCTTTTTCTCCACTCCGTGGCGCATTTCAGCCAGGGTGAGCTTTATGCGAATACGAATATTGCTGCCGGGTTGTCTTCTGGGGCCTCCGCGTCTGCCGCCTTGTCCGCCAAAAAAGGAACCAAAAAAGTCATTGTCACCGAAGATATCTCCAAACTGGCTGAAGATATCGTCCATGTTGAAACCGCCACCGCCTGCTCCACCCATGCCTGCATGTCCAAACTGATCATAGCGCTGCTTTTTCTCGGGGTTGCTAAGGGCATCGTATGCTTCAGCCGCCTCCTTGAATTTTTCTTCAGCATCTTTATCATCCGGATTTTTATCGGGGTGATATTTGATGGCAAGCTGCCGGTATGCTTTTTTAATTTCATCCGCACTGGCATTGCGTGAAACGCCCAGAATATCGTAGTAATCGCGTTTTGCCATTGTGTTATTCTCCTACAACCACTTTGGCAAATCTAAGCACATGCCCGTTTAATAAGTATCCTTTTTCTACTTCGTCAATCACCATTCCCTTTTCTGCTTCTGTGGGCGCAGGGAAGCGGGTGATGGCTTCATGAAACTCGACATCAAAGGGTTTGCCTTTGCAATCCATAGGCTTAACGCCGCGGCTTTCAAGTTGTGAAGTAAGTTTTTTGTATATGAGTTCAAAACCTTCCAGTTTTGTTTTCACATCACCTTCAGCATTTTCAAGAATTTTCAGTGCACGCTCAAAATCATCTACTACTTCCAGCATTGAAATTATCACATCCTTGCCCGCGGTCTGAAGCAGCTCAAAACGTTCTTTGGTGGTGCGGCGACGGTAATTGTCAAATTCACTGTACAGGCGCAGGTATTTGTCCTTCTCCTCTGCCAGCAGCTGTTCGGGTGTCTGAGGCTCAGCAGTTTCGGTTCCTGCAGCTTCTTTTTCAGCAGGATTTTCGTTTGTCTGTGGCTCTTCTGCAGGGTTTTCAGGTTCGGTATTCAGCGTTTCGTCAATCATTTGCTCTCTTACAATCAAACGTTTTGCCAAACAGGGGAATGTGTCAATGTGGTCAATGTGTCAGTTATTTCAGATATTTGTACGTCCTTTGCAGTCATGTTTACCGGTATCGTCGAAGGTTTGGGAAAAGTTTTGCAGGTTGAAAGGGAAGGCAGCAACCTTCGTTTTTGGCTGGAGAGCCCCTTCACGGCAGAATTAAAAGTAGATCAAAGCGTGAGCCACGATGGGGTATGTTTGACCGTTACCGGAAAAGATGAAAGGGCGTACAGCGTCACGGCAGTGGAAGAGACGCTAAACCGCACGACTTTATCAGCCTGGAAAAACGGAACTTTGGTAAATCTGGAAAGGTGCATGCCTGCAAATGGAAGGTTCGAC
>JBEDNI010000050.1:0-9749 GCA_041170685.1 Bacteroidota bacterium
GTTTAAAATTTCGCATCGGCTGATAGGATTATTTTTGCGCCCAACTTAAATTTTAGTTTCTGGTCTGTGGTAATGAGCACAGGAACCGAATTTCCATTGTATGAGGAAGTTGGTATCCAGGCCCGTGTTCGCAGCCGCGTTGCTTTAAGGATATTGGAAATGCGGGGTTTCTCAATAACCAGCTCCCACTGATCTATTGAGGGCGCAATAATATTGCCACCTGCATCAACATCTGCCTCTTTCAGGATATACCTGAATGGCTGAATCAGGGAATCCAGCACCGTGTTGGTTGCATCCATAAAGTAGCACTGCACACCGGCACCCAGCGGAATCCCGTTTTCAGCATTCATTTTAAACTTAATCATTTCCACATAATCGCCCTCCTTACCTATACCCAGATCAAGATCTGAAGTATCTTCCAGTACCAGATCCTTGGTGCTTACCAACATGGGCAATTCAGTGGTAACGGTAAGGGCAATATCACTGCTATCCCATATATAGCCATGACCCGGAGAAACAGCCGCCCCTACATTGTAAGCAAGATAATAGGGTTCGGTTTTCATAACTGCAGCCACATTGCTGCCAGAAGCTTTGGTTATGTAAACCGAATCTGTTATTTCCGTTTCGGAAGTATGGTCCGGTGCGGCGGCAATATTGCCCACAGCATTGTAGGATGTAACAGCCACCGGTGTTCCGTTTTTAGCAATCAAAGACAGTTGCTGTATCTGATACTGGGATTTCAGACCGATACTGTTTTTGAAATGCACTTTAATTCTTGCATCCTCAAACACAATGTTTCCCTTGAGGATATTGTTGGAAAACAATGTCAGCTCCATAGAATCCTGAACATTGAAAAGTCCTGTCTGTCCCAGATTTCCATACAGCTTTCTAAATTTCAACCCCTGTGTAATCAGATTGAGTTTCAATTGTTCATTGTTTACCACAGCCCCGGATTTGATTAATTCCCATGTAACTTTCACCCTTATCTGATTAAAGCCCTGATTGCCTTTCGTTAAATCCAAAGGTTCTATGCCTGACACTGCGTGAATCAGATTTTGGTTTATTGAACCACCGCTAAGCCAATCTCGCAGTATCGAAACCGGGAGACCACCCTCTCTAAGATCGGGAAATTCAACGGTTACATTACCCTGATGGTTTGTAAACCCATCGATTGCGGCAATAAATGTACCTGCTTTCAGTGCCATGGAATCATACTGTAATCCCACACCCGGAGCCATATCAAAAATCAAATTCCTGATCACTGTAACAGCGCCGGAACTGTTCAAGGTGCTCAGCTCGGCTGCCGTGGGCACTATATTTCCATTAAAACTTCGGTCACCTATAAGATAAAGCTCCTCTCCTTTTTTTGAATAGTGCTTTTTATCGTAGTGAATCAGAAGTGTTTTATCCGGAAATGAGCTCACCCAATCCGGATTCACCAGTGCAACTGCATCTTCCAGATTCAGATCTACATTCACCAAGGGTGCCGCATAATCACCGCGCCATCTAACGCCGTTTATATCTTTAATTTTCCCCAGAGGATCCTTCATGCATGCAGCAAGTAGCAGCATTACGCAAATAATAAGACTAAAGGTTTTTGTAATTTTATTCATGGAGAACTAAGCGTTTTTTTATAAGAAAGGACTTAAGCTGTATTCAATAATACAACATTTTTTAAGGTTACCACCAATGACCTTGAAAATAATGAAAACCACTTGTTTTTGATGAAAATTTGCATTTATTTTGCACCCCCGGATTTAGGAGACCCGGGCATAAATTAAAAAAGAAGAAAATGGCAACTAAAATCAGATTGCAAAGACATGGCCGGAAGAAACGTGCTTTCTTCCACATTGTGGTGGCGGATTCGCGTGCTCCTAGGGATGGCCGTTTTATCGACAAAATCGGTACTTACAACCCTATCACCAATCCTGCAACCATCGACATTAACCTAGAAAAGGCCGTTCAATGGATGGCCAATGGCGCTCAACCCTCAGATACGGCGCGTGCCATTCTGAGCTACAAAGGCGTTCTCTACAAACATCACCTGCAGGTGGGTGTGCGCAAAGGCGCAATTACTCAGGAACAAGCTGATGCAAAATTCGCTGAATGGATATCATCCAAAGACGCCAAAATTGCAGACAAGCGCAGCAACCTGGAAAAAGCCAGCAACACCCGTAAATCAGATGCCCTGAAGGCAGAGGCACAAAAGCGCGAAGCCATTGCTGCACGCGTTTTGGCCAAGCAAAACAGCATTAGCGAAGAGGCGGTAGAGGAAACGACTGACAGTGAAGCAAACGAAGAAGTGGCTGCTGAAGAAAATGCAGCTGCTGAGGTAACCACCACTGAGAAAACTGTTGCTGAAACAGCTGCTGAAGAGCCCTCAACTGAGGAGACTGTTACAGAGGAGCCCACTGCTGAGGAGACTGCTACAGAGGAAACCGCCGCAGAAGAGCCCGCTGCTGAGGAAACTACTGCCGAAGAGCCCACTGCAGAAGAATCTGCACCGGCTGACGGCGAAAACGCCGAGTAATCGCTTATGATACCTCCCCTGACCCGCATTGGTCGGATTGCCGGTAAACACGGATTTAGGGGAGAAATGAATATTGCCCTGGATGATGAATCTACGGCAAAAATCCTAAAAAAAGGGAACTTTCTTTTCATCGAAATTGATGGTAAGGGGGTTCCCTTTCTCCTTGAAGCGACATCTGCTAATGGTGCCGTTGTTAAACTAGCTGACATTGACTCTGACGAAGATGTGAAATCACTGGCAGGCAATGTGATTTTATTGGAAAGCTCCAAGGTAAAGCAGCAGGTTACATTCAGTTGGGACAACCTGAAAGGTTTCACCATCAAGGATACCCGGACCAGTTTTGAAGGCGCAATAGAACAGGTGGAAATATTTCCCCAAGGGCCGATGATGTTGGTAAAAAGCAACAATAAAGCGCACCTGGTCCCAATGGTAGAAGAGTGGATCATCCGCATAGAAGAAGATAAAAACCAAATTTTCATGGAACTTCCGGAAGGACTTACCGAACTTTGAATAACATTGCTGCGAATCGACATCATATCAGCCGTGCCAGGTTTGCTGGAAAGTCCACTGGGACAAAGTATCCCAAAAAGAGCCACCGACAAACAGCTGGCTGAAATCAACATCCACAACCTTCATGATTATGGATTGGGAAAATACCGCCAAATAGATGATTATCCTTTTGGGGGAGGTGCCGGTATGGTGCTTATGCCTGAACCACTGTCTAACTTGATTGAACAGTTAAAGTCAGAGCGTGCTTACGATGAAATCATTTACACTAGTCCGGATGGCGACAGGTTTGAGCAGGGGATTGCTAATAATTTATCCCTTAAACACAACATCATCATCATTTGCGGCCATTACAAAGGCATTGACCAGCGCATCCGCGACATGTACGTAACCCGGGAAATATCATTGGGTGATTTTGTACTGAGTGGCGGCGAAATTGCAGCCGCAGCCATCGCTGATGCTGTAATACGCCTGCTACCCGGTGTTTTGGGCAATGAGGAAAGCGCACTGTCAGACAGTTTTCAGGACGGTCTGCTGGCGCCTCCCCTGTATACAAGACCCGAGATATTCAAGGACCGCAAAGTACCTGAGATATTGATGAGCGGCGATCATAAAAAAATAGAAACATGGAGGTTGGAGCAATCCTTGGAAAGAACCCAAAAACTGAGACCTGATTTATACAAAAAACTGGATAACGATTAAAAACAGCATCTGCCAATATATATGAAACTTACACTCAAACGCCCTTTGGTTATTTTTGATCTTGAAACTACAGGTGTCAATACCTCTTCAGACCGCATCGTGGAAATATGCATGATAAAAGTTTTCCCCGAAGGCCATGAGGAGCTTCGCACTTACCGAATAAATCCCGGCATGCCAATCCCCCCCCAGGCCACAGCAGTTCACGGTATTGCTGATGCAGATGTAGCAGATAAACCCACCTTTAAAATGCTTTCCGATGAACTTAATCTATTTATGCAGGAATGTGATTTTGGTGGATTTAATAGCAATAAGTTTGATTTTCCTATGCTGGTAGAAGAATTCTACCGCGCCGGCGTGGAATTTGAAGTCGAAAAACGCAAATTCATTGATGCACAGCGAATTTTCCATGTGAAGGAACCCAGAAATCTAACCGCTGCCTACAAGTTTTACTGCAACCGGGACCTTGAAAATGCACATAGCGCGGAAGCAGACACCTTGGCCACTTGGGCTATTCTCAAGGCCCAGATCGAGCGATACGATGATCTACCCGGAGACATTGATGCACTTCATAAAATGAGCGGTCAGAGCAACCTGGCAGACCTTGCCGGCAGATTTGTTTACAATGATCAGGGAGAAGTTATTTTCAACTTTGGTAAACACAAAAACAAAGCGGTTAAAGATGTTCTGCGCGCTGAGCCCGGCTATTACAACTGGATGATGGAGGGTGATTTCCCCATGCAAACCAAAAATGTTCTTACCCGCATTCGTCAAAGCATGCGCAACGAATGAAAAATTCAATCAGGGAGTTTGAAAGCTGGATACTGTATCGCGACGATGATTTTATCGTTGTAAACAAACCACCTTTTGTCCCCTCCCTGCATGAACGAGGAAAATTCACCCATATTTCCCTGCTGGAAATGGCTCGAGAATTCAACCCTGAAGCCACGCTATGCCACCGCCTTGACCGTGAAACCAGCGGCGCTGTTGTGATTGCACTCAACGCTGAGGCCTACAGACACATGAGTATTCAGTTTGAAGACCGTAAGGTGGAGAAAATTTACCATGCCGTAGTACAAGGACAAATTCAGTTCGATGATCATTTAGTAGACCTGCCGATACAAACAGAAATTCCCGGCAGGGTTAGAATTGACCGTTCCGGAAAACCTTCTGCAACCTTTTTCAAAACACTGGAAGTTTTCAGGCATTTTACTTTAATGGAATGTCAGCCCGTTACAGGCAGAATGCACCAGATACGCGTGCATCTTGAATCGCAGAACACACACATTCTCGGAGACGAACTGTACGGAGGTAAAATGTTTTTACTCTCCCAGCTAAAACGCAAACATAAAGGCGAAGACAGCCCACTGATAAAACGGTTTGCACTTCACGCTGCATTAATAGCATTCAGAAAATTAAATGATGAGGTGGTTGGCGTAGAAGCGCCCTATCCCAAGGACATGGAGGTCCTGCTTAAAGTGCTGCGAAAATACGATGCTTTGTAATGCGACTGCTTTGTAAAATATGGCCACTTTTTTTGGGCATTGCACTGTGGCTAGCATTTGCACTGCCACCGGATTTTAGGGATATGAGTGAGGCAGAAATGGGCCGAAAGTTATTTTTCGACAAGCGCTTTTCACGCAATAACAGCATCAGTTGCGCCGATTGCCACCTCCCAACATTTGCCTTTTCTGATACAACTGCTCTATCCAAAGGATTCAATCGCGGAACCACAACACGCAATGCGCCGCCACTGACCAACCTGGGCGGTCGGCCTTATTTTTTCTGGGATGGTCGAGCACCTTCACTGGAAGAACAGGTGTTACAACCCATACAACATCCGATTGAAATGGGCATGACCCTTAAGGAATTGAATCGCAGATTGCGGGCGGATAAATTTTATGTAAATTGGTTCAGAAAGCAATACGGTAAAATGCCTGACGCCTATCTGGCTGCCCGCGCCATTGCGGCATTTGAACGTACGCTGGAAACTGGAAATGCTCCCTTAGACCGTTTTATGGAAGGAGATTCTACAGCCATCAGCATCTCAGCCATGCGAGGCAGGGAAATCTTTATCGAAAAAGCAAAGTGTTTTGAATGCCATTTCACCCCGGATTTTACCGCAGATGAATTCAAAAATATTGGATTATATAATGGAAAACACCTCAATGACAGCGGCCGTTTCAATGTTACCAAAAAACTTGAAGACTTGGGAAAATTCAGGGTTCCGGGTCTGCGTAATGTGGCCTTAACAGCACCCTACATGCACAACGGCATGTTCAAAACCCTTGAAGAGGTATTAGATTATTACAACGACCCTGCTGCCATAGTTCCCGATGCTATCAATCGAGACACTTTACTCAATGGCAAACTAGGTCTCACACAGCTGGAAAAAGCCGATCTGCTGGCGTTTTTACATACCCTGACATCGGCTTCGGCAACTCGTAAATAAAATAGAAATGGCAGAAAAGGAACTGGAAGCCATAAAAACCAAACTCAGGCAATTAAAAAAGAAGCCGCCCGCCAATCTGGATGCTCAGTTTTCAGAAGCACATGATGCCGTTTTCAGCGAGTTTGATTGTTTAACCTGTGCCAATTGCTGCAAAACCGCTTCCCCCATGTTGTTTGAAAAAGATATTGAAAGATTGTCTAAACACCTAAAAATGAAACCGGGTGCCTTCATTGAACAATACCTTTTTCTGGATACGGATGGCATCTTTGCTTTCAGGCAAACCCCATGCCCGTTTCTGGGCGGTGATAATTATTGCAGCGTTTATGAACACAGGCCCAAGGCCTGCAGGGAATACCCGCACACCAACATGCGCAAAATGCATACTCTGCTGAAACTGGCTGAAAAAAATCTGGACATTTGCCCGGCTATGGCCAAAATTGTTCAACGTATTGAAAATGCCTAAAGCCCTGCCAATTAGGGTAGTCTGTGCCTTATATTTGCAGTGCTTTTATGAAAAACATCCGCAACTTCTGCATCATTGCCCACATTGACCATGGAAAAAGCACGCTGGCAGACCGGTTGCTGGAATACACCGGAACCATAGACAAAAGACAGCTTCAGGCCCAGACGCTCGATGATATGGACCTGGAAAGAGAACGGGGTATTACCATTAAAAGCCATGCCATTCAGATGAACTATAAACTGGATGGCGAAGATTATGTATTAAATCTGATTGACACACCCGGCCATGTAGATTTTAGCTATGAGGTAAGTCGCAGTATTGCCGCCTGTGAAGGGGCTCTACTAATTGTAGATGCTAGCCAGGGCATTGAGGCACAGACCATCAGCAATCTTTTTATGGCGCTGGAACACGGCCTGGAAATCATCCCCGTACTTAATAAAATAGACCTACCGGGTGCCATGCCTGAAGAAGTGAAAGACGAAATCGTGGATTTGCTGGGCTGCAAGCGCGAAGAGATCATTCCTGCCAGTGGCAAAACCGGACAGGGTGTGCATGATATTCTCAGGGCCATCGTAGAGCGTGTACCTGCTCCCAAAGGCAATCCCGACGCACCGTTAAAAGCCCTGATCTTCGATTCAGTATTCAACTCCTTTCGCGGTATCATTGCCTATTACAGGGTAATCGACGGCAGCATGAAAACCGGTCAGCACGTAAAATTCATGAACACCGGGCACGATTATCATGCTGACGAAATTGGTGTGCTAAAACTGGACTTACTGCCCAAAAAAGAAATTAAAGCCGGTGATGTAGGGTACATTATTTCCGGAATCAAAGATGCCAAGGAGGTAAAAGTAGGTGATACCATTTCTGATTTCTTGAACCCAACCACAGAAACCATCAAAGGGTTTGAAGATGTTAAGCCCATGGTGTTTGCCGGTATTTATCCGGTGGATACAGAGGATTATGAGGAGCTACGGGAAAGCATGCAAAAATTGCAACTCAATGATGCCAGTATCGTGTTTGAACCGGAAAGCTCCGCCGCGCTGGGTTTCGGTTTCCGATGCGGATTCCTGGGCATGTTGCACCTGGAAATTATTCAGGAAAGACTGGAGAGAGAATTTGGGATGACTGTGATTACCACAGTACCCAACGTAAGCTACGTGGCTTATGACATGAAAGGTGAAGTAATTCCTGTGAACAATCCAAGTGATTTACCCCCACCCGAAAAAATAGATTATGTGGAAGAACCCTACATTACGGCTTCCGTAATCACAAAATCCGAATATGTGGGCTCGGTAATGAGTCTTTGCCTGGATAAGCGTGGAATTTTAAAAAATCAGGTTTACATAACATCCGACCGGGTAGAAATGACCTTTGAAATGCCCTTGGCTGAAATTGTGTTTGATTTTTATGACCGTCTGAAAACCATCAGCAAGGGGTATGCCAGCTTTGATTACCAGCCCCTGGGATACAAAGAGAGCAAACTGGTAAAAATGGACATTATGCTCAATGGCAAGCAGGTAGATGCGCTCAGTGCTATTATTCACCGCGACAATGCCTACGATCTGGGTAAGAAAATTTGTAAGAAATTGAAAGATCTCATTCCCCGCCAACAATTTGAAATTGCGATACAGGCGGCCATTGGTGCCAAAATTATATCAAGGGAAAACATATCTGCTATCCGCAAAGATGTAACAGCCAAGTGTTATGGGGGTGACATCAGCCGAAAACGCAAACTTCTCGAAAAACAAAAAGCAGGTAAAAAGCGCATGCGCCAGGTGGGTAATGTGGAAATTCCCCAAAGTGCCTTCATGGCAGTTTTAAAGCTGAACGATTAATTAAATCGATATTTTTCAAAATATTTTGAAAAGTGCCAGAAATTACCTATATTAGTGGGTATAGGTTTGTTAATATTTTTGTCATTTTGGAATTGTTTTATTTATTGTCGTTGTCTCAAATTCCGGGCATTGGCCCCATATCAGGTAAAACGCTCATCAGCCACTGCGGTTCGGCAGAAGCGGTATTCCGAGAGAAAAAACGGGTTTTGGAAAAAATTCCCGGTATAGGCAGTATGGGAGCGGCAGCTATTCGTCGGGAAACCGGCGCACAACTGGCAGAAAACGAGCTTAAATTCATTGAAAAAGCGCAAATCAGAGTGCTCCCTTATACTTCGCCGGAATACCCCATTAGACTTAAGCAAATACTGGATAGTCCATTATTGTTATTTGTAAAGGGTCGAACAGAATTAAATCCCCTCAGAACATGCGGCATTGTTGGCACCCGAAAGAATACACCGGAAGGAGCGCAAATTACCCGTAACATGGTAACCGGGCTAAAACCCCATGGATGTCATATCATCAGCGGGCTGGCATTCGGAATAGATATTGTGGCACATAAAGCGGCGGTTGAAGAGCATATCCCTACCATAGCTGTGGTAGCACACGGGCTGGACATGGTTTATCCCCAACGCCACAAATCAGTGGCTGATAAGATGTTGGACTCTGGCGGCGCAATGGTGAGCGAACTATTTAGTGGGACTGCCCTTCACCCCGATTTATTTCCGCGCCGAAACCGTATTGTCGCAGGTATGTGTGATGCTGTTGTTGTCATCGAAAGCATGATCAGGGGCGGAAGTATGATTACGGCACAAATTGCCCACAGCTATGACAGGGATGTTTTTGCCGTTCCGGGTAAACCCGGAGACAAGATGAGCGAGGGCTGCAACTTTTTGATAAAAAATCTGAAGGCCGGCTTGTGCGAAAATGCGGGAGATATCGCCCGTGGCATGAACTGGGATTTGGGTATCCCAAAAACCAGGCAACCCCAGACTTCCTTATTGTTTGATTTGACGCCCGAAGAAAAACTAATCATGGATTGCCTGAAAGGAAAAAGCAGACACTTCGATGAATTGCTGTTATCTACGGGTCTGCCCATGAGTAGATTAACACTTATGTTGCTGGAAATGGAAATGAAGCAAATGGTAAGCAGCCTACCTGGGAAGATGTATAAAAATATCGCCTTCGGCTGATTATTTCTTTCCGCCCGGTTTGCGGGGCTTGGTCTGGGTCTTCTGCTGCTGGGCTTTCATCACCTCTTCC
>JBEDNI010000051.1:0-4677 GCA_041170685.1 Bacteroidota bacterium
ATATATAATTTGCGCTAATCAACAATTACTCCTCCTTTTTTCACCTCACCGCCGGCAGCCATTAACAGATAACTTTTAATAAAAGGCCATAAATCTCCATCCATTACATTTTGGATGTTGCTGGTTTCTTCACCGGTTCTCACATCTTTTACCAGTTTGTAGGGATGAAAAACGTAGTTTCTGATTTGCGATCCCCACTCTATTTTCATTTTAGTGTCTTCAATGGCGGCTCTGGCAGCGTTGCGTTTTTGTATTTCCATTTCATACAGTCTGCTTTTCAACATCTGCATGGCTCGTTCACGGTTAGCCAGCTGACTTCTTTCAACCTGACATACCACTACAATTCCTGTGGGAATGTGGGTGAGTTGCACTTTGGTTTCTACCTTGTTCACATTTTGTCCGCCTGCACCACCGCTTCGACTGGTCTGTAATTCTACATCGGCCGGTTTGATATCAATTTCAATGCTGTCATCTACCATGGGGTAAACATAAACGCTGGCAAATGAGGTATGCCTGCGTGCATTGCTGTCGAAAGGGGAGATGCGCACCATGCGATGCACCCCGTTTTCTCCCTTGAGGTAACCAAACGCAAATGAACCATCTATTTCGAGACTCACACTTTTTATACCGGCCACTTCACCATCGGTCCTTTCAAGTTCAGATACTTTAAATCCATTCTTCTCGGCCCACATCAGATACATGCGCATCAGTATTTCTGCCCAGTCGCAACTTTCTGTTCCACCCGCTCCGGCATTGATTTCCATCACACAGCCCAGATGATCTTCTTCGCTTTGAAGCATGTTGCGAAATTCCAGATCTTCAACGGTCTGACAAAGCAGAAGGTATTGTTTATCAACTTCCTCTGCGGTTGCTTCACCCGCTTCGGCAAATTCTACCAATATATCCAAATCGTCAAGTCCGGAAGTGCATGTTGAATAGGCATCTGTCCAGCTTTTCTTTTCTTTAAGTTTTTTCAGGTGCGCTTCTGCCTTTTTGGGGTCATCCCAGAAACTGGGATCCAGGGTTCGCTCTTCTGCGTCTGCAATTTCTGCTATCTTTCTATCGATGTCAAAGATACCTCCTCAGGGCCTCTACACGGCCCCTTATATCTTTATGCTGATCAGTATTCATGCTTCAAAGATACTAAAAATGAGCGGAATTAATTGGCAGCCGTAGTACCGACAGCTTTTTGATAAACCTCCAGACAACGTTTTCTGGCCAACTCATGCTCCACAATGGGTCTTGCGTATTGCAGGGTGTTCCATTCTGGCACCCAGTGTTTTATGTACTTAAATTCCGGGTCAAACTTTAGGGTTTGAAGTGTGGGATTAAACACCCTGAAATAGGGAGCAGCGTCTACGCCGGATCCCGCAGCCCACTGCCAACCTCCATTATTGCTTGCCAGTTCAAAATCGAGCAGATGCCGGGCAAACCAGGCTTCGCCCCAGCGCCAATCAATGAGTAAATGTTTGGTCAGAAAGCTTGCCACAATCATTCGCACCCGGTTATGCATAAAGCCGGTAGCCAATAGTTCGCGCATCCCGGCATCCACAATCGGATAGCCCGTCTGTCCTTTACACCAATTATCGAAGTCTTCCGGATTGTTTCTCCATTCAATGCCGTCATAACGGGGTTTGAAAGAATGGGTAACTACCTGAGGAAAATGCCATAAAATTTGCATGTAAAATTCACGCCAAATCAATTCATTGAGATACTTTTCAGAGATTGTCATGGCCGTTTTTATCAGTTTTCGAATACTGATGGTACCAAATCGCAAATGAAGCCCCATGCGGCTTGTGCCTTGTATAGAGGGAATATCGCGATCCTGTGCGTATTGTTTAATGATATTTACATCAGGGACCTTGCCGGGAAAGTTAAAATCTGATTCAGAGAATCCCATTTCCGAAAGCGAAGGCATCCTATCGCCTTGCTCTGCCACAAAATTCAGCAGTTTTTCTTCACTGGGAAACGAATTCAGCATTTCTGATCTGAAATTTAATTTCCACCGCCTACTGTAAGGGGTATACACCGTGTAGGGCTTACCATCATCTTTTACTACTTCAGAGCATTCAAAGATTACTTGGTCTTTAAACTGATGGAAACTGCTACCGTAGTTAGCACAAAGTTCAGCAATTTCCTGATCCCTTTGCAGTGCGTAGGGTTCATAGTCTTTATTGCTATATACATTTTGTACATTTCCGGATTTTAGCAATGTTTCCCATATTTCAAGGGGTTTTCCATAATAGACAAACAAATCACTGCCTTCCGACCTTAATTTATCTTTGATATTGCTGAGTATACTGTGTATAAACGCCACCCGCCTGTCTTGGGGGTTATCAAGCTTGTCCAGAATATCCTGATCAAAAATGAAAATGGGTTTTATGGGCAATCCGGATGATAGCGCTTCATACAGGCCATGATTGTCATCCAGCCTGAGATCTCGGCGAAACCAGAAAATGTTGTGTTTATTTTGTAAAGATGTCATGCAGTGCAGATTGCAAGGTGGGGTAATGATAACGAAATCCTGTGCCCAAAAGTTTTTCAGCACTTACCTTTTGATCTACACAGGCCAGCGAACCCATTTCGCCCAGCATCGCTTTTAGAAAAAAACAGGGGACATTAGGATGCAAAGTGCTAATGCCTCTTTCTAAATCTATTTTTTCCACCAGTTGTCTCATAGATGAAGGCTCTGGGGCAACTGCATTCCATATACCCGGTTCCGTTTGTTTCATTAAATAAAGATAAATGCGACAAAGATCAAGAATGTGCACCCAGCTCAGCATATTGTTAGGGTGTCCTGTTGTGGGTATTACCCTTAACTTGGCCGTCATTAGCATTTTTTTGATAAACCCTTCGTTTTTTTCCAATATTACCGGGGTGCGGACGACCTGTGTGATGCAACCTGCTTTTTCCCATTCTTCCGCCACTGATTCCCAGGCCCTGCAAACATGGGCTAAAAAATGATGTCCGGCACCATCGCTCTCTCTCCATACGATGGATGAGGGGTTGGCGTAATAATCCGTTCCGGAAGCAGTGATATAGGTTTTGGGTAAATTATTTTGTTCTTTCAATTTTTGAAGAAGAAATCGTGAGGTTTCTGTACGACTCTCCAGTATTTCTTTTTTATATCGCTCATTCCAGCGATGGGTTCCTACATTGGCACCTGCCAGATGAATCACCGCATCGATAGGTTGTGTAAGGTTTTTTGGAAAAATGCCCCTTTTTATGTCCCAGAAAAAAACTTTTTGTTTAACATTTTGTTTAATCAGCGAAGTGGTTAAATTCATTACATCCATGCCATTTTCCTTTAACATGGAAATAAGTTTTTTTCCGAGCATCCCGGTACCTCCGGTAACTAAAATATTCATATAACGATGAGTGCAAAAGAAACAAACAATGATCCCAATAGGTTCGATCCCAAAAGATCAAAAAAAGATTACAGGGATAAATACTTTATCAAGGACATTGAAAACATTACGGGAATTAAAGCCTACACCTTAAGAATTTGGGAGCAGCGGTACGATATGCTTACTCCCAAGCGTACAGATACCAATATTCGTTATTATGAGGAAGATGATCTGAAGTATTTAATGAATGTCAGTATTTTGAATGCCAACGGATTCAAAATTAGCAAGATTGCCAAAATGAGCAGGGAAGAGGTACAAAGCCAGACACTTTCCATCAGCGAGGGCAGCAGCAAATATGAAAATCAGATTCAGGCCCTTACAACAGCCATGTTGTCTTTTGATGAAAAGGAATTTAACAAAATCCTCAGCATCAGTATCCTGAAGGTTGGCATGGAAGAAACGGTAACACAAATTATTTTTCCGTTTATGCAGCATGTGGGTGTTTTGTGGTTAAGCGGTAGCATTCACGTGGCACACGAGCATTTTATCACCAATATTATCAGACAGCGGATGTATGTATCTCTGGATCAGATAAATCCCAATCCGTCGCCCTTGTCAAAAAAGTTTTTGTTATTCGTTCCCAACGGAGAAAATCACGATCTCAGTTTGCTTTTCGCGGCTTACATGCTGAAAACCAAAGGACAGCAGGTGATATATCTGGGTACTTCCACGCCACTGGAAGACTTAAATAAAGTATTCAAACTTCACAAACCCGATGCTGTTTTTTGCGCCATAACAGGCAGTAACTCGCAGGTGCCCATTCAGGTGTATGTGCACAGTTTACAAAGAACTTTCCCCGGCACCCCCGTTCTCTTGACCGGTAAGCAGGTTATTAGACGCAGGGATCTAAAATTGCCTCAGGGAATCAGGGTGGTATCGTCTCCAGATGAGTTTAACGATGCTATAGAAGAAATCACAGAACAAAACGGTTGATATCAGTTTCGGGGTGCAGTTTTTGTCCGTGGCAAATGAAATCGGCCATCATAGGGGATAACCATGGAATCAGGCTGCTGCCTTTGCTGCCAAGCCCATTGTAAATATAAATTCCTTTATCTGAATGGTGTTCCCCAAGGTAAGGACGTCTGCCTTCTACCGTGGGTCTAATCCCACGCCTGTGATGTATAAGTTCAAAAGGGATACTTGTCCATGACTTTAGCTGTTTAATCAGACTTTCAGCATCTTCATGATTGGGCGTTGTTTCCAGACTTCCTTTGTGAAAGGTGCTGCCAGCCAGCCAGTTACCGGTTCCGTCGGGCACCAGCCAGGTGCG
>JBEDNI010000051.1:4716-14351 GCA_041170685.1 Bacteroidota bacterium
CTTATAGAGTGCCTGTGGTAAAGCTTCTTGGAATGATACTGTCAGTATGTCGCCGCCCGTAGGATGAAAATGCAAGTGTCTGAACCAGGGGTTTTCTATTGCCCTAATTCCTTCGCAGAAAACTACCCCAAGGGCAGTTTCTCCGCAGTATTGCCATTTTCCTGCTTTTTCTTTCAGGTATTCGTATTTGAATTCCTCATTTCGAACATCAATTTGATGACGAAGCCAGGCGAGTGCTGAATCCAAAAATGCCAGTGTATTCAGTCGAGCACATTGTAAAATGGGTGTATAGCCGCAGGGCGACTTTATTCCTGTTAGTGTTTCATGCCTTAACGGGAGCAACCATTGATGTATTTCGGGCGAACCCGACCGCTTTTGCCAAAATAAACCCGTATCCTCATTGGGATGAATCTGGTAACCGGATAGTGGCTGATAAAAGGTAGATTCCAGTTGATTTTCCCATTTCTCATACCATTGGTTTATCATCGGAAAAATGGTTTTACCCATCCAGGTAGACCGAACCCCTTTGGGTACGATGGGGTGAATGATCCCAGCTGCCACCCGACTGCTATCGGAGGGGGCATGGCAATCAAATAGCACAACATGCTTTCCCCTGCTAATCAGTTCCAGGGCCAACGAAACTCCGGCAAGTCCGGCACCTACGACGATATAATCTGTTTTTTTTCCGGTCAAGTTGTAATTTGCAGCAAATTTCCTCCAAATGAAGTTAATAAGAATAAGTTTTTTCATTGGGCTTGTTACAGTCTTTTGTAGGGTTGATGCACAGGATGAGAAAGGAGCTTTTTCATCTGCCTTGCATGGGGCACTCAACTTCTGTCAGATAGATGGTGACGGTGCTTCCGGTTATAATAAGTTTGGCTACACGGTGGGCATGGTTATCGCTCAGAATCTGGGAAAGGGATGGCAATATGAAACGGGCATTGCATTTAGTGAAAGGGGATCACGTTATCCCTTTAATGCGGATTTACCGGGTAAATCGGCTTTTCATTACCGTTATCAAACCATCGACATTCCGCTTTTTATAAACAAAAATATAGATTCACGGTGGCTGGCAGGAGCAGGTATGAGAACTACCTACCTACTCAAAGCGCAGGAAACCGAAGGTATGCATTTGCACGTGCAGCACGACAGCAGAAAAACCGGAATGTTGATTTGTGCCAAAGTACAATATCGGAGCAGTAAAACGCTCAGTTACCGTCTAGAATACCAGTATGGCCTGGCGTCAGTTTCCACGGCTGCAGCGGGCAGTCTGTTTTTTCCCACCGGGGCATATCATAACTGCATTTCAGCAGGAATTCAATATACAGTATCTTCGGGGGCGAAATGAATCGGGGTATAGTTTGGGGTGTGGTTCTTTTTGTCGGGGCTTGTGCTGAAGTTAACCGAACAGATATGTCCAAAGAGATAAAGCAATTGCTAATGTCCCAGCAAAAGGCCTGGAATGCAGGAAATATTGAAGAATTTATGGAGGGGTATCATCGTGATTCGGGCATGCAATTTATCGGAGCCCGTGGGGTGAGGTATGGCTGGATTGCCACATTGAATGCCTATAAAAAGAATTATCCCGATAAATCCAGTATGGGGCAACTTTCATTTGATATAGATACCATCGAAATGCTGGATAAATCGGGCGAAATTGCCCATGTTAACGGCCGATGGAAACTCATTCGTATGCATGATACACCGGCCGGGCATTTTAGTCTTATTACCAGGAAAATTTCCGGCAAACATAAAATTATTATAGACCATACATGGTAAAGTACCTGTCTGATTTTATGCGGAAGATGGCTGAATTACAGGGTCGTAAATCTATCCCATTCATTCTGGTATTGATGATAATTACCCACCTGCCATATATGAAATTGCCTGCCGTGGGAAATCATGTGTGGCGACAATGCAATACCCTGGCTGTGGCAAAGAATTATGCCGATGAAAGCATGAATTTACTGAAGCCCAGGGTTGATAAGCGTTTTAATAAATCCGGTATTACGGGGCCACAGTTTCCTGCGTACGAGTATATATTGGCATCACTTTATCGCACGTTGGGATTCTCTGAATACTACCATCGCTGGCTTTCCTTATTGTTTTCTCTTTTGTCGGTATGGGCCATGCATAAAATCATCCTGCACTATACGGGCAGAGCTTTGTATGCCAATATTGGCGCTTTGTTTATTGCATTTGTTCCGGAGATGTATTTTCATGGAATTAATGCTGTGCCGGATGTGATGGCGCTTTGCTGTATGCTTTTGGGGTGGTGTTTTGCACTACATTGGTTGGATAAACAGAGGTGGTTTCCTTTGGTTTTTGCCATGGTTTTGCTGGCTATGGCAGGCATGATAAAGCTACAGTTTTTAATGGCAGGGTTGCCAATTGCGGCCGATTTTTTGTTTCTAAGACAGAAATCAGCTAAAGGATGGGCGCAGGCACTGCTGCTGGGTTGTGTAACAGTAGGGCTTTCAGTGTTTTGGTATATGTATGCTGCATACCTGGTAAATACGTATGGGCTCCATGAGTTTGTTCATGCTATGCGCCATGCACGCAGCCCGGGCGAGGTTCTGGATATTCTGGGTAAAACCCTTTTTTCGGATATTCCTGAAACTTGGGTGGGTTACGCTTTTCTTCCACTGCTTTTGGCAGGTATATACAAGAGCAAACCTGTGTGGAAGCGATATTTGCCCATCATGGCTTATGGTCTTGGGTGCTTATTGTTTTATTTCCCAATTCAGTATCAGTTCATTCACCATGGATATTATGCGATTGTTTTCATGCCGTTTCTCGCATTTATTGTCGCAAGGGGTGGAGGGGTAATTCAAAGAACCGGCTATTCGATAGTATGGTTGTTTCTAGTGCTTTCACCTATTTGGGCATGGATCCGCACGGCACAGAATAACTGGAAACCGGGAATGTATAGGGTGCCCAATGAGTTTGTTGATCCCAATATGGCCCTTCAGCTCAGATCAGGTAATGATACTGCGGAACGATGGATTGTGGGTCCTGATATTTCCGGATGTGTTTATTTTTACTATACTGGCAGTAAGGGGTACCCATGGTACACTGCGGATGAGTCTGTGGAAAATCTAATGTCTTATTGTAAAACAGGCGCAGTTGGATTTATCACTGATCAACCTTCATTATTGGACAGCACAAGGTTTTCTCACCCTTTGAAATTACGTATTGTGAAAAAGGTGGGAAATATGGGATGGTATAAAATCGAGAAATAAAAAAAAGGCCTGTTTACAGGCCTTTTTAAATATGCTGTTAGGTATTAACCTCTTCTTTCTTTGATTCGGGCAGCTTTTCCTATTTGCTTGCGCAGGTAGAAGATGCGGGCACGACGAACTTTACCGCGGCGATTTACCTCCACTTTGTCAATAAAAGGACTATTGGTGGGGAAAATACGCTCAACGCCTACACCATTGGAAATTTTGCGAACGGTGAAAGTTTCTTCCACTCCGCCGTTTCTGCGCTGGATTACATCACCCTGAAACTGCTGTATGCGCTCCTTATTGCCTTCTTTGATTTTGTAGTGTACCGTTACTCGGTCACCGGCCTTAAAATCCGGAATATCGTTGCGTAAATATTCACTCGTGATGGCTTTAACAATCGGATTCATATTCTTAAGAATTGGGGTGCAAAGATAAGAAAATGTTTGTGTTTTTCAAATAGAAGTTCGACTTTTTAAACAAAGTCCTGTTTTTTGGTCATTTCACATCATCTTTGCAAGCAGAAATTGCATGAGAAAGTTGCGTTTGCAGGAACTGAACCGTCTTAGTACCGAAGCGTTTCAAGCGGCATCGAAGTTACCCATCGTTGTGGTGCTGGACAATATTAGAAGTATGCACAATGTGGGTTCTTTTTTCCGCACAGCCGATGCGTTTAGGTGCGACAAACTATTGCTTTGTGGTATTACCGCCAAACCACCACACCGCGATATCACCAAAACTGCTTTGGGTGCCGATCGCGCTGTTACATGGGAATATTATGCTGATACAACCGCTGCCATGAAGGCGCTGAAAGAGCAAGGATACACACTTATCGGGGTAGAGCAAACTACCGGATCGCTGTCTTTACAGGAATTTTCCCTTCCTGAAAATCCTACTGCCATTATTTTTGGCAATGAAATTGATGGTATTCAGTCAGAAGTTCTTGAACTTTGCAACGCATGCATAGAAATTCCACAGGCCGGAACCAAACATTCTCTCAACGTATCCGTTGCGGCCGGCATCGTGCTATGGCATGTGTGCGCACCGCAATTATCGTCTTTGCGTTAGGGTTTTCGGGTTTGCTGACAGCCCAGAAGAAGGATGATTTCGCAAAACTGTGCAATGCTGAACAATATCGTATTGATCTATTGGACGGCAGAAATGATACCAGTGCCGGCTACGCATCCCGTGCACAATTTGACCGGGCCAGACAGGTCTATTTTAATAGGGTAGACCAAATACAGTTGCTTATAGAGAAAAGTAGTTTTCCAAAATCGGAATACGAGTCTTTTTACAGACAGCTTATCTTTTCGCTGCAGGGCATCAATGCAGGCACTGTTCGGTTTTTAGGGTATTATGACCAGTATTATTCTACGGTGCTGGAGCTGGCAAAAAACCAGGGTGTGCAAAAAGACCAGGAGCTTCTTAAAAATAACCTGTATGTAGCGCTGGAGGTAATTCCCTTCTACATCAAAAGGCCCGCTGCTTCTGATGTATTAATGTTTGCAGCCACCAAACGTCCCTATGATGTGCTTACCAAACATGCAGATTATCAGAGGGAGGTGTGGGTTTTGAAGGTGCTTGAAACTGTAGCCAAAAATGATCCTAATGCAATTAAGCAGTTCATAGGCACACTGCATCCTGTAAACAATGTGCTCATCAGCAGCAAAGATTCGGTGGTTTCCATGCTATATGATATTTATCGGGCCTATGGCAGAAGCAGCAGTAGCTATACCAATATTCACATGGTGTACCACGGCGAACTGACCGTAACACAAAGTCAGGCCCTGGCCGCCGATGAGGATGCATGGTTTACAAGGCTTTGTTCACTGAGACGCAATCCCAATATACTGGGAGGTTATTCGGTGGATGCTGAAATGGCCCATCACAGTATGAAGGTGATAAGAAAAATCAATCTTCTTCACGATGAGAAAAATGAAAAAATACGGTTTAAACTCGCTGAAAATCTGAGTGCCGAAGAATTATACAACCTGATAGTTTACAGTCGTGATGAAATTTTTACCAGCACTTTTCTGGGTTTGTTCAAAAGGTTAATGCACCGCCGCACCGACAGCAGTATGTACATATTTTGCAGTAAAATGGGTTTTAATCGTTTCAGAACTTTTGTGCAAACCTGTGCAGGGTACAACACACTGCAACCGGTATTAAATACCATGACTGAGCAGGAACAGGAGCAATTTATCAATGAAATTGTGAAGAACCTGGATCGGACCGGCGGAAACCTGGGACCGGCAGTGGAAGTGGCCGATATTTTTGGTTCGCTCACCGACTCGCTGATTCGCGAAAAAATGGTTGCCCGAATTCACAAGGATTTGCGTCGTTGCTATCTGGCAGATAACCGCTATGGAATGAAGATTTACGGACTGCTATACAAACTGGCCGGAAAAAATCCGGTGTTGGTTACCGGCATATCTGTGAAGTATAAAGTGCCTGAACTTACCCGCGTGGAAGCCGATCTGATGTTTCCAGACGGGAAAAATATACAGCAACACATTTTTTACGATGACGAAGATGGTTTGGCGGCTTTCAAATCCTTTAAAAGCAAGTTTTCATCGGATAAAAACTATAAAATAACAGAGGAGGATGGTTTTCTCAAAATTGAAAGTGTAGAAGGGCGAAAAATCATTCTGTACATGAACAAACCCGATGCTGAAAAAGGCCTGTTGCGGTTAATGTCGCTTTTTGAAACCGAAAAGCGATATCCGGATGTGGTGGTGCATCGTGGCCATAGTTATCACCTCCAAACCACCATTGATGTGCTTACCAGCAACACAAAGGTAGCCGTGCTTGGCAGCTGCGGCGGTTATCAAAACATAAGCAGGGTGCTGGAAAATGCATCTGACGCCCAGATCGTTAGCAGCAAGCAAATCGGTACCTGGACAGTGAACAATGAGTTGCTAAAAGACATGTGCGAAATGATGCGAACCGGAAGTGGTGAAATTGTATGGAGTACCCTATGGTCAGGGTTGGAAGAGCGCATGAAAAACAACGACAAGTGGAAAGACTATATTCCTCCCAACCGAAACCTGGGCGTTAAATTTGTAAAGGCATTTCAAGTGATGAAATAAATTGCGATGGGGAAATTTCAACTTACCCGACTGCAGTGGTTTAATCTGATATTATTGGTGATGCTGGTAAGTATTGCCGGGATAAGCGGATACCGAGGGTTGATTGCCCATTTTTTAAATGTGCGTGACAGCAGCAGCACTGCCAGGCCGGAATCCTCTATTCATCGGTTGCATAACACCGCGCTTGATATAGAAAAGCCGGCTTTATACAATGTGGTTTTTTTTCTGAGTAAGGATTGTCCTCTCTGCAATAACTATAAACCCTTGCTGGACACGCTTCAGTCTACTTACGGACAGGATCCCCGTTTTTTACTGGTGGGGCTGCGCACCGATGTGAGTGTCGCTTCAGACAGCAGTTATTTTTTACCCGTAGAATACACCGCCGGTAAAGACGTAGCTTACATAGCCCGGATTTATGGTGCTAAAGTCACTCCCGAAGTGTTCGTAATCGATAGCAATAACCTTGTTTTATATAGCGGTGCCATTGACAACTGGGCCTACGACACCGGTAAAAAAAGAACCTATGCTACTGAAAACTACCTGAAAGATGTGCTGTTTGCCATACAAAGCGGTCAAAAACTGCCGTACACCCAAACCCGAGCTGTGGGCTGTTTTATAGAGTAGACAGCCGTAATCTCACAGACCTTTACATTCTATATTTATATTTGTGGTTGGATGCGACATAGTCTGATTCTATGGGTAGTTATGCTAATGATTTTTGGAGGGCATTGCAGCGGTCCGGTAAAAACCGATGTGCCTGATAAACCCACCTATGCCGAACATATTGAGCCCATTATTCGCTCTCAGTGCGTGTCATGCCATCATAACGGCGGAGCAGCCCCTTTCTCGTTGCAAACCTATGAGGAGGTAAAAAGAAAAGCCAGAACCATTGCCAGGGTCACCGCAAAAAGATATATGCCGCCTTGGCCCGCCGACCCGGAGTATGCACATTTCATCAATGAAAAAGTGCTGACCAAAGCCGAAATCGAAACCATCCAACGCTGGGCTGAAACAGGTGCAGCCCCCGGTGACTTGACTAAGGTTAAACCCTACGAATTACCTGCATGGAAAAGTGCTATTGGTAAACCCGATTTGGTTCTGCCAATTGAGGAGGTAGAGATTGAACCCAATATGCGCGATCGTTTTTTTCTGGTTAAAATTCCCGGTCTGCTAAGCCGCGATACCTGGGTGAGAGCCGTTGAATTCGTGGCCGGTTCACCGGATCTGGTGCATCATTTTAACGGACATATTCTGATGTATGAAAATGACCAAAAGAAAAACCATCAAAAAAGGCCGTATGCGGTAGAAATTACCACCGGAGAATATGACAGTGATTTTGGTAAGCTGGATTTATTGAACGATGATGGCACCAAGCCGTTCAGGTTGCACAGTGCAGTCAACTATTTGCCCGGTGTGCAGGGGATAGCATACCCCAATGGTATAGGGGCCTTCAGATTGTCGCGTAGGTTCACAGTAGTGGGTAATGATTTGCATTACGGTCCCAGCAACAGAAAAACAAGGGATAGAAGCCATATCAATGTGTTTTTTACGGATAAACCACCCACCCGAACTACCAGAGAGCTCATGCTGGGCACCAATGGGGTGAGTGGAATTACACCTCCATTGTTGATTGCTCCCAATTCAGTAAGCAAGCATACCACTCGCTTTCAGATTGATCGGGATATTTCACTGCTAACCGTCAATCCTCACCTGCATTTGCTGGGTAAGCATTTCATAGGATATGCCATAAAACCCAATGGCGATACGGTAAAACTGATTCAAATCCCGCAGTGGGATTTCAGGTGGCAATATTTTTACACCTATCCCAATCCGGTATATCTGCCGGCCGGCACCATCGTTGTGGCTGAAGCAGTTTTTGACAATACTGCCGGGAATCCCAATAATCCCAATCAGCCGCCAAAGCAGGTGGGAGAGCGCATGGAATATGGCGGGGCGAGTATGCGGGCCGGAGATGAAATGTTTCAATTCATCTTGACCTACATGGATTATCAAAAAGGGGATGAGAAGATTTCACTTGAAAAGGGGAAAAAATAAACTGCAACCCATTTATTAAATTTGCACCGTGTACAACCTACAGCAAGTACCCAAGTATGCTACAGTTGCAGATTTTCATTCTGTTGCAAAACTTGTATACCGAGATGATGTAAACTACATACAACCGATTACTGCTGACATTGAAGAAATATTTGATATCCAAAAAAATGAGGCGTTCAATGGTGGTGATATCATACGCTGGGTGCTGTTAGACAAGGGTAAACCTATTGGTAGGGCAGCTGCTTTTTATCAGACAAAAAACAACGGTGAGCGCATGGGAGGGATGGGCTTTTTTGAGTGCATAAATAATCGTGATGCCGCTTTTGTTTTATTTGATGCTTGTAAATCCTGGCTTTCGGAACGAGGACTAAACTATATGGATGGCCCCGTCAATTTTGGGGATAGGGATAGTTTCTGGGGTCTTTTGGTGGAAAAGAATGCCACGCCAAGTTATCGTGAGGCCTATAATCCGGATTATTACCGCGCTTTTTTTGAGGATTATGGCTTTGAAAAAATCATAGAGCAAAAGACCTGCGAAATCACGGAGAAAGAGTTCAATTACGAACGCTTTAGCAAACTTGCCGGTAGGGTAATGTCAAATCCCAAATACCGTTTTGTTTCGCTTGATTACAAGAAGATAGACAAGTTTGCCGCAGATTTCGTGCAGATATACAATGAAGCATGGTCATTCCATGAGGATTTTAGGCCCTTGTCGATTGAAAAAATGATGGCACGCTTGAAAAAGGTTAAGCCGGTTTTGCCGGGTGATTTTGCCATTTTTGCCTACGCAGACGACAGGCCCATTGGTTTTTATGCGAGTATTTTGGAGGTCAATCAGGTTTTTAAACACTTCGATGGAAAATTAAACCTGTGGAATGGACTTCGCTTTTTATGGCTTCGCAATAAAATCAACAAAGTCAGGGGGATTGTTTTTGGGGTTGTGCCTGATTTTCAGAACCTGGGCATTGAAACAGGCTTGATCATTGCGTTTCATAATAATCTTAAGAAAAATCCCCGAATCAATGTGGCAGAGTTGGCATGGATTGGAGATTTTAATGCCAAAATGCTCAGTATGTTGGAGTCACTAGGTGCTTACACAGCCAAGGTGCATTACACTTATCGCAAAAATTTTTAAAAAAGGTTTGGCATAAACAATGTCATTAACTACTTTTGCAGTCCCAAAAAACGGGATGATTCCGTAGCTCAGTTGGTAGAGCAATACACTTTTAATGTATGGGTCCTGGGTTCGAATCCCAGCGGGATCACA
>JBEDNI010000052.1:0-9616 GCA_041170685.1 Bacteroidota bacterium
CAATTCGACAATCAGTTGTTCCTTGATATTTTCTGGAATTTCTGAACGCTCGGGGTAACTGATGAATTTCCCGGATAAATCACTGCCATCCCATTCCAACCAGTTAAAACGTTTGCGCACACCGCCGGCAGATTCTGAAATTACTTCCAAAGATTTGCTGCGTTCACGAACGGCCACAACATCGCCCGGTTTCAATTGGTAACTAGGTATATTAACCACGGAACCATTAACCAAAATATGGCGATGGCCTACCAGCTGACGTGCCGCACGGCGTGTTGGAGCTATTCCAAGGCGGAATACTGTGTTATCAAGTCTTGCTTCGAGAAATTTCAAAAGGTTTTCACCGGTAATACCTTTTTTAGCGGCTGCTTTTTTGAAAAGATTTCTGAATTGCTTCTCGAGCAATCCGTATGTGTATTTTGCTTTCTGTTTTTCAGCCAATTGAACTGCGTATTCAGAAAGTTTGGGTCTTCTGCGGCTATTGCCGTGCTGACCCGGGCCATAGTTTTTCTTTTCCAGTGCTTTGTCACGACCGAAAATGGGTTCCCGGAAACGACGTGCTACTTTTGATTTTGGACCTCTGTATCTTGCCATGAAATATTATTCTTAATAATTAGTGTTAAACCCTACGACGCTTGGGTGGACGACATCCGTTGTGAGGCATTGGGGTAATATCTGTGATTGAGATAACCTCCAGACCTACAGTCTGAAGATTTCGGATTGCACTGTCTCTTCCTCCGCCGGGACCTTTAACAAATACATCAACTTTGCGCAATCCGGAATCAAACGCCGTTTTAGCACAATCTAGAGAAGCCATTTGGGCTGCATAAGGTGTATTTTTCTTGGATCCCCTGAAACCCATTTTACCGGCTGAAGACCAGGAAATAACCTGACCTTCTGTGTTGGTTACCGATACAATGATATTGTTAAAAGTAGCATGGATATGTACTTGTCCATGGGGGTCTACCTTTACTTTCTTTTTGGTTACTTTTTTAGTTGCCATTTACCTGTCATCTATTATTTAGTGGCCTTTTTCTTACCGGCTACAGTTTTACGTTTACCTTTTCTTGTGCGTGCATTGGTGCTGGTCCGTTGTCCACGTACAGGCAATCCTTTACGATGTCTCAAACCACGGTAGCAACCGATGTCCATCAGACGTTTGATGTTTAATTGTGTTTCGCTGCGGAGCTCACCTTCCGTTTTTAGGTTGTTGGTGATGAATCCGCGGATTTTCGACAAATCATCATCGTCCCAGTCATTCACTTTTTTGTCGCGGCTAATTCCGGAGTGATCCAAAATTCGGGCTGCTGTGCTTGGACCAACACCATAAATGTAGGTAAGTCCTATGACACCTCTTTTGTTTTTGGGTAAATCTATACCTGCTATCCTGGCCATTGTCTGTTAACCTTGTCTTTGTTTATACTTAGGGTTCTTTTTGTTAATTACATACACCTTTCCATTGCGGCGTACAATTTTGCAGTCTACACTGCGCTTTTTTACTGAAGTTCTAACTTTCATGTCTTTACTTGTATCTGTATGATATTCTTCCGCGTGTCAAGTCATAAGGAGACATCTCTACTTGAACCTTATCACCCGGTAGGATTCTTATATAGTGCATTCTCATTTTTCCTGAAATGGTAGCAATAATTTCATGACCATTTTGAAGCTTTACCCTAAACATTGCGTTAGACAATGCTTCTGTAATCACTCCGTCTTGTTTTATGGCATCTTGCTTTGGCATTTCAAAAGGGCTGCAAAAATAGTGTTTTTTTTCTTAATAATCAACTTGTGGTGAATTCCCCGTAAAACGCCCTTTCAACCTGCCGCTACTCATGAGTCCGTCATACTTTCTCATTAATAGGTAGCTGTCAATCTGCTGAAGTGTATCCAATACCACACCTACCAATATGAGCAAACTGGTTCCACCAAAAAACTGACTGAACTCCTGATTTACTCCTAAGTTTCCGGCCACAACAGGCATTACGGCAACCAATGATATAAAGATAGCACCCGGCAACGTAATCCTGCTGATGATATCATCAATGAAGTTGGCAGTTTGTTTACCAGGCTTAATCCCTGGAATAAAACCATTATTACGCTTCATGTCGTCAGCCATCTGCACAGGATTGAATATAATCGCAGTATAAAAATACGTGAAGAGTATAATCAAGGTGACCATAAGTGCATTATGACCGAAACTATTCGGATTGGTCAGGCTCATCAACCAGCCGGGGACACCACCCTGCTCATAGAATCCTGCAATGGTGGCAGGTAAAAACAAGATGGCTTGGGCAAAAATAATCGGCATTACACCTGCTGCCAATATTTTGATTGGCAAATATTGTCTTACGCCGCCATACTGACGATTGCCTACTACACGCTTAGCGTAATTGATGGTGATCTTTCGAGTACCCTGAGTTAACAAAATAACTCCCAAAATAATCAAAGCCCAAACAACCAACTCAATTAAAAAGAGTATAAAACTGGCTCGCTGTCCTGCAAATGCAAATTCAGAAAACAATGCATTGGGCAAACGGGCAATGATACCCACCATTATTAGAAGGGATATACCATTACCTAAACCACGATCCGTAATACGTTCACCCATCCACATGGTGAACATTGTTCCTGAAGTCAGGAGAATTACGTTGGTAAATATGAACATACCCTGAGACATCGCCTCACTATTCATGAATAATAATGCATCTCTGTATTGCGGATTTCCAATAAACTGGTTTAAATATCCAAATGCCTGAACACCTGTAAACGCAATCGTAAGTATGCGTGTATACTGATTGATTTTTCTTCTGCCTTCTTCACCTTCCTTCTGCATCCTTTGGAATGCAGGTATGGCGATAGATACAAGCTGCATAAAGATACTAGCCGAAATATAGGGCATGATACCCAAGGCAAAAATAGCACCCCTGTTCCAAGCACCTCCGGCAAAAGTATTAATGAGATCCAGAATGTTGTTTTTGTTCTGGTTGCTCATGTTGATTTCAAGCACTGAACTGTCTATACCAGGAAGTATGACAAAGGAACCTAAACGATAAACCGTAAGCAAAAGAAAGGTGTACAAAATTCTTCTGCGGAGCTCCTCAATGGACCAAATGTGCTTTATGGTTTCAATCAGCTTTTTCATGGTATCAGGCTATCAGATGTACTGATCCACCGGCTTTTTCGATGGCAGATTTTGCGGTTTCGCTGAATTTGTGTGCATGAACCTCAATCCCTGCTTTCAACTCACCACGGCCCAGAATTTTTACCATTTCAGATTTACCGACGAGGTGCTTTTTAACAAGAAGCTCATGGTCAATTTTATTCACTTTTAATGAATCAGATAAACCCTGAAGAACATCCAGATTGATTGCTGCATATTCAACCCTATTGATATTTTTGAATCCACCTTTAGGAATTCTGCGTTGCAGAGGCATTTGACCTCCTTCGAATCCAATCTTTCTTGAATAACCGGTCCGTGACTGGGCACCTTTGTGACCTTTGGTAGATGTTCCACCCCTTCCGGAGCCTTCTCCGCGACCAATACGTTTTCTATTTTTGGTAGAACCTGCAGCAGGTTTTAAATTACTTAAATTCATGTTACTTAGTGTTTTCTACTTTGATAAGATGGTTAACAGTGTTTATCATTCCTTGAATCTGGTTGTTCAGGTCGACAACAGCACTTGCATTAATTTTACGAAGTCCTAGGGCTCGCAGGGTAGCTTTTTGGTTTTTAGGGTAACCAATACCGCTCTTCACCAATGTTATTTTTACTTTTCCCATAATCTTATCCATTAAAGACTTTTTTAAGATTTACATTTCTCATTTTGGCAACAGAATATGGATCTCTCATAGTTGTGAGAGCGTCAAAAGTCGCCTTAACAACGTTATGGGGATTAGATGACCCTTTGGACTTTGCCAGTACATCGGTTACTCCTGCACTTTCTAGTACTGCGCGCATTGCACCACCTGCAATTACACCGGTACCATGAGCTGCGGGTTTAAGGAACACACGACCACCACCGAATTTACCGGTTTGTTCATGAGGAACAGTACCATTGATTACCGGAACCTTAATCAGATTCTTCTTTGCGTCCTCGATTCCTTTATTAACGGCATCCATCACTTCATTAGAGCGACCCAATCCATGACCAACCACACCATTTCCATCACCCACTACTACCAGGGCACTGAAACTGAAGGTACGACCACCCTTGGTAACCTTTGCAACACGATTAATGGAAACCACTTTCTCGGTCAGGGTTAACTCACCGGGTCTCACGCGCTTATTTATATTTTCAGACATTTGAATGACTACTACTTAATTGATTAAAATTCAAGACCTCCTTCGCGGGCAGCATCTGCAAGGCTTTTAACCCGTCCATGATAAAGATATCCGCCGCGATCAAAAACTACCGATTTTATTCCGGCAGCCATGGCTTTTTCAGCCAGTTTTTTTCCTACCAAGGCAGATTTTGCAACCTTGTTATCTTTCACATCCTTTATGCCGTCTTCTGATGATGAAGCAGAACACAGCGTGATTCCTTTACTGTCATCAATGATTTGAGCATAAATATCTTTATTGCTGCGGTAAACACTCAAGCGGGGCCTGATGGTGGTACCTGTAATGCGTCCGCGAATACGGCTGCGAATTTTACTTCTTCTTTGTACTACTGATTTTGACATGACTAATTACTTTATTTAGATGCTGACTTACCTGCTTTCTTTCTCAATACCTCACCGGCAAATTTGATACCTTTACCTTTGTAGGGCTCAGGTTTACGGAAGGATCGTATTTTTGCAGCAATCTGTCCCAGAAGTTGCTTATCCGCACATTCCATGGTGATGGAGGGATTTTGACCTTTTAGGGTTTCAGTCGTTACTTTAATTTCCTGGGGTATTTCCAGCATAATTCTGTGTGAGTATCCAAGGGTAAAATCAACAAGGTTGCCCTGATTTGATACCTTATAACCCACACCTACCAATTCCTGCTTTACTGTGTGCCCCTGGCTTACGCCAACAACCATATTCTGAATCAATGCACGGTACAAACCATGCAGAGCTTTATGTTGTTTGCTGTCGCTTGGGCGATTTACTGTCAGCACTCCATCAGCGATATCAGTGGTGATTTCGGTTCCGATGAATTGCGACACTTCTCCTTTTGGACCCTTGGCAGTTACATTACCGTTGTTATTGGTAACGGTAACACCGGCCGGGATACTAATGGGTGCTTTTCCTACGCGTGACATTTTTTATTGAATGAATGATTAATTATGAAACATAACAAAGTACCTCACCACCAACATTCTGGGTACGTGCCTCTTTATCGGTCATAACTCCTTTGGAAGTGGTAAGAATTGCAACACCAAGACCGTTGAGCACGCGGGGCATGTTATCAACGTTGGCATAACGGCGAAGACCCGGTGTACTGATTCTTGACAAGTTGCGGATTGCGCTTGCTTTGGTAACGGGGTCGTACTTAAGGGCTATTTTTATTACACCCTGTTTATTGGATGAATCTTCAAATTTGTATTTTAGGATATATCCTTTCTCATACAAAACTCTGGTGATTTCCTTTTTAAGATTGCTAGCTGGAATTTCAACAATTCTGTGTTTTGCCTTCATGGCATTGCGCAACCGGGTTAGAAAATCTGATATAGGATCGGTCATGTTATTTACTTTTTATTAATTACCAACTTGATTTAGTTACTCCTGGTATTTTACCGTCGCTGGCCAGTAATCTGAACTGATTTCGGCAGATACCGAAAGTACGGATATAGCCTCTGGGACGACCGGTAAGCTTGCATCTATTGCGTAAGCGTACAGGGGATGCATTTCTTGGGATACGCTGCAGTGCCTCGTAATTTCCTTCTGCTTTCAACGTGGCTCGTTTTTCTGCAAAGCGAGCAACCAATGCTTCACGTTTGCGCTGTCTAGCCTTTATGGATTCTTTTGCCATGTATATTATTTACTTTTAAAGGGGAAACCCAACATCTTCAGCAGCTCCAGACACTCTTCGTCTGTTTTGGCTGTTGTAACGATTGTGATGTCCATGCCCGTTATTCTATTAACTTTATCGATATCAATTTCAGGGAAAATGATTTGTTCGGTGATGCCCATGTTAAAGTTTCCACGACCATCAAAACCCTTCACATTCAGTCCCTGAAAGTCGCGCACACGCGGTAAAGCGATACTGATGAGACGGTGTATAAAATCATACATAGCCTCTTTACGTAGGGTAACTCTGGCACCTATAGGCATATTCTCTCTCAATTTAAAGTTTGAAATGGCCTTGCGTGAAAAAGTTGCCTGTGCCTTTTGACCGGAAATTTTAGTCATTTCCTCAACAGCAGCATCAACCAGTTTTTTATCATTAACTGCAGCACCAACACCCTGGTTAAGGCTAACCTTTACCAGACGGGGCATTTCCATTACATTTTTGTAGCCGAATTTCTCTTTAAGAGCCGGCACAACAACTTCCTCGTAGCGGGTTTGCAGAAGCGGTTTATAACTCATCTTATTTAATCTTATTTAATAAATTCTCCGGTTTTACGGACTACTCTTTGGAGTTTTCCCTCATCATTCAATTTTCTTCCGATGCGGGTCGGCTTACCACCAACAACCACCATCAGGTTTGAGATATGGATAGGGGCTTCAACCTTATCTATTTTACCACCGGTATTTTGAGCTGTGGGTTTGCGGTGCTTGGTTACAATATTTAAACCTTCCACAAGGGCGCGGTTGTCTGATACCATAACTTTCAAAACCTTACCGGTTTTTCCCTTATCATCGCCAGAAATCACCTTAACGGTATCTCCTTTTTTGATATGCAATTTAACTTTTGACACTTTCAATTTTGATTAAAGCACCTCAGGTGCAAGTGAAACGATTTTCATGAATTGTTTGTCGCGAAGCTCTCTGGCAACGGGACCGAAAATACGGGTGCCTCTGGGCTCATCAGATGCATTCAGCAGAACGCAACTATTCTCATCGAAGCGAATGTAAGAACCATCAGGGCGACGTACTTCTTTTTTCACTCGAACAACAACGGCCTTAGAAACGGCACCTTTTTTCATGCCGCCGCCGGGCATAGCGTCTTTAACGCTCACCACTATTTTGTCTCCTACAGAGGCATAGCGACGACCGGATCCACCGAGTACTCTAATGCAAAGTACCTCGCGGGCACCACTATTATCTGCTACTTTTAGTCTTGATTCCTGTTGTACCATCTTTATTTAGCTTTTTCTACTACTTCGACCAATCTCCAACGCTTGGTTTTGCTCAGAGGACGAGTTTCCATGATGCGAACGATATCATTCTCACCACACTGATTTGACTCATCATGCGCAGTGTATTTCTTGGTCTTCTTGAAATACTTGCCGTATTTTGGGTGTTTCACGTTACGAACAACCGATACCACAATGGTCTTATCCATCTTGGTGCTGGTTACCGTTCCGGTAATTTCCTTGCGTGAATTCCTTGCTATTTCCATTAGTTATTCTCTCCGTTATTCTTTTTCATGTAAGCAGCCAGCTCAGACTGTATCCTACGATTATTCAATTCAGTAAGCATTCTTGCAATGCTTTTTCTGGTAATTGACAGTTTATGTGGTTGTTCAATCTGAGAAACTGTATTCTGGAACTTCATTTTTTGATAGCGCATACGTTCTTCTTTGTAAGCGGTTACGAGTTCCTTGTTTGACATTCCTTTAATTTCTTCGTTTTTCATTTTATACCTCCTCGGCAAAATCAGGGCGTACAACAAACTTGGTGGTTACAGGAAGCTTCTGGGCTGCCAGTCTCATTCCTTCTTTGGCAGTTTCCAAAGGAACGCCACCTACCTCAAACATGATGGTACCGGGTTTTACAGTAGCAACCCAATATTCAGGTGCACCTTTACCCTTACCCATACGTACTTCGGCTGGTTTCTTAGTTACCGGTTTGTCCGGGAAGATACGAATCCACACCTGACCCTCACGCTTGAGATAGCGGGTCAAAGCGATACGGGCTGCTTCAATCTGACGAGCTGTGATCCAGTGGGGCTCCAAACTCTTCAGTCCGAAACTTCCGAAATCAACTCTATGGCCACGTGTGGCCACACCTTTAACACGGCCTTTCTGCTGTTTCCTATATTTGGTTCTTTTTGGGCTAAGCATTGTTTATTTCTTTAAATCATTATTATTTACGCTTACGACGATCTCCTCCACCTGGACGAGGACCTCTGTCACGGTCTCTGCCTCTGTCATCACGACCTCTTCCGCCATCGCGCTTTCTCTCAGTATCTACTTGAGGTGCCAAATCCACTTTGCCATAAATTTCACCGCGGCAAAGCCAAACTTTGATACCAATTTTTCCATATACGGTTTGTGCCTCTACAATGGCGTAGTCTATGTTACTTCTGAGCGTGTGCAAGGGCGTACGACCATCCTTATACATTTCAGAACGAGCAATTTCACCACCATTCAAACGACCGCTGATTCTAACCTTAATTCCTTCAGCACCCATTTTCATGCTGCTCTGAATGGCATTTTTTACGGCGCGCTTGTAAGAGAAACGATTCTCGATTTGCTGAGCAATATTTTCACCTACCAGCTGGGCATCAAGCTCAGGCCTCTTGATTTCATTGATATTGATCTGAACATCTTTTCCGGTGATTTTACGAATTTCCTCACGGATGGTGTCTACCTCTTGGCCTCCACGTCCGATAACGATACCGGGACGAGAAGTATGAATGGTGATGGTTATGCGCTTTAAAGTACGCTCGATAACCACTTTTGCTATGCCACCTTTAGGAATACGCACACGCAGATATTTGCGGATTTTTTCGTCTTCTACGAGTTTATCACCGTAGTCTTTACCACCATACCAGTTAGAATCCCAACCACGTATGATACCCAGACGCAATCCTATTGGGTTTACCTTTTGTCCCATATTAGTTATTTACCTCGCTTTTAGTTACAGTATCAATGACAATCGTTACATGATTACTACGTTTACGCTGTCTGTATCCCCTTCCCTGAGGAGCAGTGCGGAGACGCTTCATGGTAACACCACCATCTACCAAAATTGACTTTACATACAAATCACTGTCTTCGATTCTCTCACCGGAATTAATTTGACTCCAGTTTGCTACACCGCTGCGGATTAATTTGCTCAAAAACAAGGCATAACCTGGCTTTTGATTCCACTGCAGTATGTTGAGTGCTCGTTCCACCTTCTGGCCACGAACCAAATCGGCCACCATTCGCATTTTACGAGGCGAAAGTGGGCAGTTTCTCAAAATTGCTTTAGCTTCCATTTTGTTTCTCTCCGTTTTACTTGCTATGACCTTTGAATGTGCGTGTTGGAGCGAATTCACCCAACTTGTGACCTACCATATTCTCAGTTACATAAACCGGAATGAATTTGTTTCCGTTGTGCACAGCAAATGTGTGTCCCACAAAATCGGGAAGAATCATGCTGCGACGCGACCAGGTTTTTACCACTGATTTTTTGTTACCTTCATTCAGCACGGTTACCTTGCGCATCAACTTATAATCTACAAAGGGTCCTTTTTTTACTGACCTTGCCATTTTCTTTTAATTATTATTTATTCCTCTTACTTTTTCTACGTTCAATAA
>JBEDNI010000053.1:0-9571 GCA_041170685.1 Bacteroidota bacterium
GGGTTACCGGCATATTGTCTGAAAAACACTATGCTCCGGTAAAAATCAATGACGATTTTTCTAAAAAATTGTATGACAATGTGTTAGAGAAATTGGATGATGACAAGCATTTTTTTACCCAGGAAGACATCAAAAAATTGCAGAAATACGAGTATTCGCTGGATGATCAGATTAAAGCAGGGCGCTATGATTTCTTTGATTCTGCATGGAATATATTGATGAACCGATTGGTTATCTTGGAGGAACATTTTAACAAGACCCTGGACAAACCCTTTAACTACGAAAATAGCGGAACATACACCGTTCGTGAAAATACAGAAAAATACCAGCCTAATGTTAAGTCTCTGAAAGATGACTGGACACTATGGTTGCAGTATCAGGCGGTAGATCGTCTCTATCGCAAGCAAGAGGCTGCCCGAATCGCCAAGGATTCCAATCAAACTGCAAATAAACCTTTTGACACCCTGGAATTAAAGGCAAGACAGGAAACGCGAAAGTTCTGTTCAGACTGGTTTAAACGCTGGCGTAAGATGGATAAGCGTGACAAGATTTCATTTTATGTAAACGCCATCACGGAATTGTATGATCCGCACACCAATTACTACCCACCGGAGGATAAGGCCAATTTTGATATCAGTATGACCGGCAAGCTGGAAGGAATTGGAGCTACCCTCACAGAGCGCGATGGTTATATCAAGGTTGAAAGAATTGTGCCGGGCAGTGCCAGCTATAGGCAAGGTGAACTTAAGGCAGGAGACCTGATTATTAAAGTAGCGCAAGGCGCAGCCGAGCCAGTGGATGTGGTGGATATGAAACTGGATGATGCCATACAGCTCATTCGGGGTAAAAAAGGAACAGAGGTGCGCCTGACTGTGAAAAAACCTGATGGAAGCATCAAGATAATACCCATTATCCGTGAAGTGGTGGTTATAGAAGAGAGTTATGCCCGCAGTGCCATCATTGATTTTGAAGGTAAAAAGATTGGCATTATACAGCTGCCGAGTTTTTATGCAGACTTTAGTGAAAAGGGTAGGGGCCGTCACTCCTCTCAGGATGTGTACATGGAGTTGTTGAGATTACAGGATGCCGGTGCTCAGGGAATTATGCTGGATCTCCGGAATAATGGTGGTGGCTCTTTGGCAGATGCCATCGATATGGGAGGCTTGTTTATCAAGGAAGGCCCCATAGTGCAGGTGCGCGAACCGAGAGGAATGGTAGATGCTCCCGGCGATCCCGATCCTAACATTGTGTACGATGGTCCGCTCCTGATTTTGACTAACGCCTACAGCGCTTCTGCCAGCGAGATTCTGGCTGCAGCCATGCAGGATTACAAACGTGCCCTTATTGTGGGCTCTAAAAGCACCTTCGGAAAAGGTACCGTACAGACCTTTATACCCATCGGAGGCGGAAGCTCAGCAGATTTTCCCAAGGGGTTTGGTCAGCTGAAGGTAACCATACAGAAATTTTATCGAATCAATGGGGGTACCACCCAATTGAATGGGGTAACACCGGATGTGATTATTCCGGATATTTATGACGGAATCCCTCAGGGAGAAAGGGAAATGAAACATCATTTGGCTTACGATAAAATTAAGCCGGCAATTTACACCACTTATTCAGCGCCTCATTCCGCTAGGTTTGAAGCGACAGCGCAGTCCGCCATATCCAGAATCGCGTCTTCTGCCCACTTCAGCAATGTTCAGAAACGGGCTAAAAGTCTGGCCGCCATGCGTGACAGCTATACCTGGAGCTTAAACCTGAAAAAGTATTCAGCACAGCAAAAAGCCCTGAAGGACGAGGAAAAATTATATTCTGACAGCGCCTATAAGCCCATGGATAGAAAAATAGATGTGCTTGCTTCAGATTTGGAATCGGTTAAGGGTGACGCTGTTCGAGAAGCGCAGCGCAAGGAATGGCTGAAGATGTATGCCAAAGATGCATGGCTGGATCAGGCAATTCTGATGATGCAGGATTTGCTGAAATAATCTGTTAATCCCGCCACAGCGGCGTAAAAAGGATTCCCGACAGCACCAGTACCAGAAAGTTGAGTGCTGCCAGCAACCATATATCTTTATAAACAGAACCAACCAGTATGGGCTGCAACGCTTTCTGGCTGGCCTGCATGCCCACAAGAATCATGGGTAAAATAACAGGAAGGGAAAGCACGGGAGCTACAACCCCCGGCTGATGGGTTTTTCCGGCAATGGCAGATATCATGGTAAAAATGTTGGAAATACCAAGCCCTGTAAGCATTAGCGCAACCATGTAAACCAGACTGTGCTGTATAGGATAGCCCAGCAACAGGGAAAAAATCAATAAGTTTAACGTGCTGAATATGAGCATCTGTAAACCGTGATAAGCAATTTTAGACATCACAATTAAAAAGGGCGATGCCAGCTGGTTCAGATATATCCAGCGATTTCGTGAAATACCGGTAAAACCTCGCGATATCGTTTGAAACGTACTAAAAATTAGCGCTATCCAAAACAGACTGTTCCAGGTTTTGATCTGAATGTTGGGATTACCCAGATAACACAGCATGCCAATGGTAAGCAACTGAAGCATGGCTGCCGATATGAAAAAGGGTTTTTTTAGGTCGGCCGAAATTTCTCCCTTAACCAAAATCCAAAACCGCTGAATATCATTTTGCATGCCGAAATTCTGTTTTACCTTCGCGAAGGTAAATACAATATACTTTCAAATGTTAGCTTTCATCAGTCACCTTACTTCAGAAGAACAACAAATCGTTACCCTGTCGCCCGTTTACGTAAGTTTACTTATTGCAGGAGCAGATGGTCACTTCGATACCGACGAGAAAAAAAGAATCGTTGAGCTTATCCATACAAAAACATTTTCAGAAAGAGTTGAGATGCAGACGCTGTTCAGGCAACTGAATGCTGATGCAGGCGAACAGATCAGGTTCTTGATTGCATCATTGCCGGAAAACACGGCAGAGCGTAATCAATTGCTTAGTGATATGATAGCACGACTCAACGATATTTTCCCAAAACTTGATTATAATGTGGCTGTGCAGCTCTATAACAGCCTCAGGCAGTTTGCCCACTACATTGCCAGTGCAGATGGTGGGTGGTGGGTTATTTCTGCGGTGTCTGAAACAGAAAAGGCCTTTGTTAAACTGCCAATGCTGAACACTCCGGAAATACAATGAGTTTGTTCAAAAAAATTTTAATTGCCAATCGTGGGGAAATAGCCATTAGGGTTATGAGGACCTGCAGAGAGTTGGGTATACCCACTGTGGCTGTTTATTCTGAAGCCGATAAAAATGCCATCCATGTTCGTTTTGCAGATGAGGCATATTGTATTGGGTCTGCTGCTTCTTCAGATAGCTATTTGCGACAGGATCGTATATTGGAGGTGCTAAAGAAGACCGGTGCCGATGCTGTGCACCCCGGTTATGGCTTCCTGAGTGAAAATGCCGCTTTTGCCCGGTTGCTTCGCGAAAATGGGATAACGCTGATTGGTCCTTCCCCGGAAAGTATGGACATGATGGGCGATAAAATACGCAGTAAGCAGGCAGTAGAAAAATATGGTGTGCCCCTGGTACCCGGTATCAATGACGCCATTACTGATGATACAGCGGCACTGCAAATCGCTAAGCAGGTAGGATTTCCGGTGCTGGTAAAAGCCAGTGCCGGCGGTGGTGGTAAAGGTATGCGGGTTGTTTACGATGAAAACGAATTTGCCCAGGCCGTGCAGACTGCCCGCAGTGAGGCCAAAAGTGCCTTTGGCGATGATAGTGTTTTTATCGAAAAATATGTAAGCGGTCCTCGCCATATCGAATTTCAGATTATGGCGGATACCTACGGAAATGTGTGCCACCTTTTTGAACGTGAATGCAGCATTCAGCGTCGCCACCAAAAGCTGGTAGAGGAAGCCCCCAGTGCTGTGCTTACCCCGGAATTGCGCCAAAAAATGGGCGAAGCGGCCGTGAATGTGGCTAAAGCATGCCAATACAGTGGTGCCGGCACCGTAGAGTTTTTACTAGGGGATGATGGAAATTTTTATTTTCTGGAAATGAATACCCGCTTGCAGGTGGAGCATCCGGTGACGGAGTGTATTACCGGGCTGGATCTGGTTAAAGAGCAAATCAGGGTAGCGTCCGGATTACCCCTGGGTTTCGGCCAGGAAGAACTGAAAATGAACGGTCATGCAATTGAACTAAGGGTATGCGCCGAAGACCCCCGCAATAACTTTTTGCCCAGCGTGGGTACACTCACGGATTATTCCATACCCAAAGGGCCCGGAATCAGGGTGGACGATTGCATGGAACCGGGCATGGAAATTCCCATATTTTACGACAATATGATTGCCAAACTAATTGCCTGGGGTGAAGACCGTGAAACCGCCATCGCACGTCTTATCAGGGCTATCGATGAATATAGAATTACCGGCATTGAAACCACCCTGGATTTCGGAAAATTTGTACTCAATCACCCCGATTTCAAGGCAGGAAAGTTTGATACTCACTTTATTGCCAAGCACTTTAATCCCGAAGAACAAACCGGCGAACCCCTATCTGCTGAGGAACGTAATGCAGCTGCCATGGCGGCGGCAGCATTTTTTCTGGGTGCTAAATCTTCCGTGGAATCAACCCATGTATCAACTTCCGGCAACCCATGGCTTAAAAACCGTAAAAGCTACTTCTCTTAACCCCAGCAGGCGTGAATACGATTTCCCATGCCGTTTTAATCGCAGACGATTTTCACCCCTCGCTCATGGCGCGTTTTGAACAATTGGGTATTCCTTTTTTATATGTTCCCATGGCCGATAGGGCCGAAATAATAGCATTATTGCAACAGGGCTGTCAGGGATTGGTCATTCGCTCTAAAACCCCTGTGGATGAGGAAATATTAATGGCTTCCTCTCAATTAAAGTGGGTGGCCAGAGGTGGCTCAGGCATGGATAATATTGATGTTCAGGCAGCAAAACGGTTGGGCGTGGACGTTTTTAATGCCGCTGCTGCCAATGCGGATTCTGTGGCAGAACATACCCTTGGCATGCTGCTCTCGCTATTGCACAACCTGGCCCGTGCCGATGCAGAGGTCCGAAAGCGATTGTGGCGCAGAGAAGAAAACCGGGGCACAGAGTTGAAAGGCAAGACCGTGGGTATTATCGGATTTGGGAATACCGGAACTGCCGTGGCTGAAAGACTTCAGGGTTTTGGCGTTTCGGTGCTTGCCTACGATAAATATAAGCAAAATTTTGGAAATAAGCAAGTAAAAGAGGTGGATTTGGAGACCATTCAGCGGCATTCCGATATCATTACGTTGCATATTCCATTGACTGAAGAAACCCGATGCATGGTAGATGCCGACTTCATCCGGGCATGCAAAATGCCTTTTTATCTGCTCAATCTAAGTCGCGGCGAAGTGGTGAATACGATGGAAGTAATATCGGCGTTGAAAAACAACCATATTGCAGGTTTTGCAGCAGACGTGCTGGAGAAGGAGCAGATTCAGCATTTTACCGATAAAGAAAATGCATGGTTTGATCCGTTAATCTTACATACGAGAACCGTTCTCTCCCCGCATATTGGCGGCTGGAGCTACGAAAGTTATCAAAAAATATCACAGGTACTGGCAGATGAAATTTGCCACAGAATGTCATTGTAGTGTAAATCAAACTTGACTTTTGTCACAAGTTTGTTCCTTTCGCATTACAAATCAATCTTTTTGTCACAAAATCAGCAGGTTTTTACCACCTTTCATTAAGGGTTTGTTAAATCGTTGATTTTTGGGTAAACTTGCAAACGAAAGACCGATGTAAAAACGGCTTTACCGACCAAACTAAAAAAGACCTATGAACAGAACTATACTTAAGTTTCTCTTTGCAACCATTCTCAGTCTCAGTGCTACTGCAGCGGTTGCACAGACCAGCTTTGCAGATTTTCGTGTGAAGGTGACATTCAAGGGCGCACCGGTTTCTGGTGCCGTTATCAAGATGTCCAAAAATGAAATTCTGGCCAAAACCGACACCACAGACAGTGATGGGTATTGCGTGTTTCAGACCCTGGATCCGGGTACCTATGAAATGGAAGTGGAAAAAGGGGGCTTCAATCCCGTAAAAAGGGAATTGGTGCTTACCGTGGGTTTGAATGATCAGCAAGAAGTGGCCATGACCCAGGGAATGGGTACGCTGGTGATTACCGGTGTTGCCAAGAAAACCCCGGTAGACCTCATGAAAAATGAGCGTGGTGTAAGCAATAAACAGCTATTGCAGGGTAGTCAGCGTGGCGTGAATGCCGTAGTTTCTACCAACTCAGCCATTGTAGCAACCAGGCAGGGTATTTCCGTAAGGGGAACCCGCGCGGATGGTAATGGAACGTTCATTGATGGTATGCGTGCCATTGGAGGCGGTGCCATTCCAACCTTAGGTACAGAAGCCATTGCTGCCAATATAGGCGGTATTCAGGCCATGTACGGTGATCTCACCGGTGGCGCTTTCAATTACACGTCCCGGGGCGCAACAGCCAAATTGATAACGGCCATGGAAGCCGTTACATCGCAAGGATTAGATCCCTTTGGATACAATACCCTGGAAGGATATGTTTCCGGGCCCATCTGGAAAAAGAAGTACAAAGATGAAACAGGCACTACCAAGGAGTTGGTAAAACTCGGCTTTGTCTTGAATGGTAACGTGGGTTATTTCAAAGACCCAAACCCTACCCGCACCGGTGTGTATGTAGTAAAAGAAGACAAATTGCGCGAAATGGAGGAGAACCCGTTGGTATTTACGCCTAATGGTTTTGTACACCGCGGTGCCTATTTGCGTGAAAGCGATTTTGAACGCTTAAAAGCCAGACCCAATTCGCCTTTGTATCAAGGCAATATGTATGGCAAGCTGGAATTCAGACCCAACAACCAAATCATGGTAACGGGCTATGCTTCCTACTTTTACAGCCAGGGCATCGCGGCGAGTAACTCCATCATGAATTACAAGAACAATGCCCAGGGTGATAACGCCACCTTCCGTAGTTACCTGCAATTTACCCAGAACTTTAAGGTGGATAAAAACAGCAGTATCAAAAGCGCCTATTATACTGCCCGTTTGGAATACCAGGACGTTAATGGCATGGGGCGTGATGCAAACCACCTCAACAACGTATTTGATTATGGATATGTTGGTACCTTCCAATCCTATCCTATGCCTGTTTTTCAGTATGCCAACTATGATGCCCAGCAAAATCCCAACAAAGAGCCCCGCACGGTTACGGATCAGTTCGGAAATACTGTTCAGTTGAGAAACTACTGGGAACTGGTGGGTTATGCCGATACTTTGATGACATTTACTCCAAGCAACCTAAACCCAGTGCGTGCCCGTTACACACAAAATGTGTATGATTACTACGCAGGCCGCGGATTTAATGTCAGAAACTCCTCTCAGGTCATTCAGAGCCAGGGTTTGATGAATGGTTTCAATCCCAATAACGTATATTCACTGTGGGGAACGCCCGGGGGGATTACCAGCAACTACAGCAAAAACCAGAGTCAGCGTATTTCATTGTTTGCGGTAGGTCAGATGCAGGTAAAACCCAAAACCGTAGGTGGGCGTGAACGCACCCCACACGACCTTCAGGCCGGTATTTACTATGAACAGCAGATATCACGCGGTTATGGGCTGGGAGCCAATGCGTTGTGGATTCTGATGGGGCAGTTAATGAACCGCCATATCAGCGAACTGGATAGGGATAATCCCATTTTAAGCTATGATGCCAATGGGGTATTCACTGATACCGTGCGTTACAACCGCCTTATAAATTATGCAGATCAGAGCAACTTTGATCGCTCTTTCCGTAACAAACTGATTTCTCAGGGCGCCCGCGATGTATATGGTAACCCGGTTAATGAGCGCACATTCGTGGACATTAACAGCTACAAACCCGGTGATTTTTCTGTTGATATGTTCACTGCGGATGAACTCCTTAACAACGGTAACGGATATGTAAGTTACTTCGGATATGACCACATGGGCAACAAAGTCTATAGAAAGCCTGCCATTGAAGAATTTTTGAATAACCCTACCATGCGCACCATTGGTGCTTTCAGACCGGTGTACATGGCCGCCTGGTTGCAGGATCAGTTCCAGTTCAAAGACCTGGTTTTCCGTCTCGGATTGCGTATGGAAAGCTATGACGCCAACCAGTTTGTATTAAAAGACCCATACACATTGCATCCCATTCGTACCGCAGCTGAAGTTAAAAAAATCAACGGTCTGGATATCAACCACCCCGATAACATCGGAAGCAACTATGCGGTGTACGTAAATGATTTGAAATCGCCTACTAAAATTGTGGGCTACCGCAATGGTGACCGCTGGTATAATGCCGATGGCAGCGAACAGCGTAACCCTGAATTTCTGGCTAACCAAACTTCAAACGGTCGCATAGCGCCTTACCTGGTAGCCACCAACACCGACAGTCTTGTGCTGGGTAAAGAAGCTTTACGCGACTTTACGCCTGCACTGAATTTCCTTCCCCGTATTTGGTTTAGTTTTCCCCTGGAATCAGGCCGAAAAACTTTCTATGTGAGCTATGATGTTTTGGCTCAGCGACCCAATGATGGTGCGTCGTTCCTAACCATTGATGAATTGTATTACCTGAAAAACCGTCAGGGTGCTACCATTTCAAACGGAGATCTTAAGAGTCGTGTTAAAACTGATTATGAAGTGGGCTACAAACAGATTTTTGGCCGTAAAAAGAACAAAGGCCTAGAACTGGCTGCTTCTTATTCTGAAATTCGTCGCGACTTCGGTTTGTATCAGATTGCCCAAGGTTTTCCTGTTACCTACAATACTTTCCGTAACATCGATTTTGCAACCATTACCGGCTTCCGAAGCAATTTTGTTATGAACGAAATTGGTCCGCTGAGTCTGCTTGCAAGTTACATGTTGCAGTTTGCAGACGGAACAGGTTCCAATATCAACTCACAAGCCGCTTTGATTGCCAGCAACCAGCCCAACCTGAGAAATGTAATACCATTGGGTGAACTGGATATTCGCCATAACATTAAATTGTCTGCTACCTGGGAATGGGCCGGAGGTAAAGATCCGAAGACCAAAAAGAGTCTCTATAAAGGTCCAATCGTTGGAGGTAAAGAGATTTTTAAATTCACCAGCTTTAACATTATTGCCAATGCATACAGCGGCGGACCCTACACACCCACAACGCGTCCTGTGCAGATTGGTGCTACTGACCGAGCCCAGATTAAGGGTGTTCCCTTCGGTGCAAGACTGCCTTGGCAGCAAACAATTGACATCAACATAACCAAAGGATTTTCTTTAAAGCGCTCCGGCAAAGACAATCCGCTGATTATGACCGTGTTTGTTTGGGTTCAGAATGTTCTTAATACCCAAAATGTTCTGGGAGTTTATCCATTCACAGGTCAACCTATGGATGACGGTTTCCTCAATTCTCAGGCTGGACAGCTGTTGGTGCGCAACCAGATTGATGCCCAAAGCTACACCGATCTGTATAAAATCCTCCTGAATTCTCAAACCGGCAACTTTGGAGCCCCAAGGAATGCCCGTATTGGTATACGTATGAATTTTAATT
>JBEDNI010000054.1:0-13704 GCA_041170685.1 Bacteroidota bacterium
GAATAACTTGAACCATTGCCCCCGCTTTCAATTCCTCGGTCTCAGCCCCGGTTTTAATAAAACAATTGGCCTCTGCAAAGGCATCCATTCGGTAACTCTCCTGTCCTGCCAGCACCCAAACCCTGCCACCTTCTACAATGGCTTTCACAAAATGTGTCAATCCCTGTTTTTGACGGTAATTATTTTCAAGGATGGCCGTTTGATAGACTTTGCTGTCAGGAACACCGGCAGCATTCAGCATATAGGGCCTGATCCATGCATACCAGCAGGTTAGTACCGAAGCCGGATTTCCGGGCAAACCAAAAATGCGTTTTTCTCCTTGGGTACCGAAATAAAAGGGTTTTGCGGGTTTCTGTTTCAATTTATGAAAGACACAATCCACGCCCAGTTCGGTAAGCGTAGGAACCACCAAATCATAATCACCCACCGAAACGCCCCCTGTAACCAGCACCATATCTGAGGTTTCCAGGGCCGTTTCCAGCCTGTGGTGCAAATCGGCCGCCTTGTCTGAAGCATAAAACAAATTGACCTTGATACCCAGCTGCGACAAGGCACTCAGCAAACTAAAACTATTGCATTCATAAACCTGTCCCGGCAACAATGGCTTTCCGGGTGCCACAATTTCATTACCGGTTACTACCACGCTAACCGCAGGCATTTCCCAGACGCAAACCTCCGAAACGCCTGCAGATGCGAGCAAACCCATGGCTCCCGGTGTAAGCCTTTGGCCGGCTTGCATTAAAATTTGTCCACAAGCAGATTGTGAGCCGGCTTTGCGCACGTTGCTACCTTGCTGCAGTTTGTCATCCTCAATCCAAACCATGCCATTCTCTGTTCGGGTTTTCTCCTGCATCACCACCGTATCGGCGCCTTCCGGAACCATGGCACCCGTAAAAATGCGCATAGCGGTGCCTTTTTCGAGGTTTTTTTCATGCGTATCACCGGCGGGTATTTCGCCTGATAATTTCATCGGTTCTTTCCAATGAAAATCAGACCAACGGAACGCATAGCCATCCATGGCAGCATTATCAAACGGCGGAACGGCCACATAGGCCAGAGTAGGATCAGCCAAAATGCAACCTGCAGCTTCCCACAGCGGAATTGTCTTACGCTTAAGCTTCAATGGGTTTTCCCCAAGCAGTTCGGCAGCTTTTTCTGTTGTAATCATCCTCCAATGGCTATCATGCTGCGGTTTTGCAGGGTTTCGGGCTGTATTTTTTCGAAATGTTCATCAAATTGTCCGCCGAGCTTTTGTTTTTTTTGTTTCAGGTTTTCGACAATGAGAGGCTCGATGGATTGTCCGCTGCGCAAGGCAGAGAGCAGGTCGGTTTCGTGGGTGGCAAAAAGACAATTGCGCATTTTCCCATCGGCAGTTAGCCTCAGGCGATTGCAGTCTCCGCAAAAGGGATGGCTCATGGTGCTTATGATGGCAAAACTGCCCTTTGCCCCTTTTACAAAGTATTTGTGAGCGGTATCGTGAGGCTCCTTAGCCAGGGGTATGAAATCAAACTTTCCGGCCAGTGTGTGCAATATTTCATCCCTCGTGTATACTTTATCATGGTGCCACTGATTGCCCGTGAAGGGCATAAACTCAATAAAACGGATGTGCAGGGGCATATTCACGCTCCATGCTGCAAAATCGCAAAGTTCATTTTCATTGATGCCGCGCATCACTACCATGTTCACTTTCACATGAAAACCATACTCAATTGCTTTATTGATATTGGCTTTAACTATATCTAGATTGTCTCTTTTCGTCAATAAAATGAATTTCTCCCTCTCCAATGTATCTAAACTAATATTGATGCTTCGAACACCGCACTCTTTCAGCAAATCGAGGTATTTATCCAGAAATACACCATTGCTGGTAAGGGTTAATTGCACGGGTAAATCAGACAAGGCCTTCAGAATTTCCGGAAACTCTTTACGCACCAGCGGTTCGCCTCCGGTCAGCCGAATTTTGTTTACCCCCAGACCAACAAAAGTTTTTGCCAACGAAACAATTTCATCCGTCTGCATGAGCTGATGATGGGGTGTGCAGTGGGAATCCTCATCGGGCATACAGTAGAAGCAACGCAGGTTGCAGGCATCGGTGAGGGAAATGCGCAGATACTGATGGGGCCGCTGAAAACTGTCGGTGAGCAATGCTTCAAAAATATCATGCAAGGGCGGGATTTGAAAACGTTTCAGAGAATTAACTTTGCCTTGTGCAAACAAGGGTTTTGATATTGGCAGGCGGCGAAAGTCGCAGAATGGGACAGCCCAAAGGTTTGCTGAATTATCATGGGTTGCCGCAGGTTCATTATTTGTTTGGCTTGGCACAATCCCTGCAACTTGAAGCATTTGTGAGTTGCCGAGAAGAACAAAAATTGCTGTTTGCAGATCTGCCCGTAATTCCCGACCACCCTGACTTTGCCGGGCATGGCCCGATTTCCGGTTTGCTGTCCGCTTTTCAGGCATTTGAAGATCGGTGGTTATTGCTGGGTTGTGATTACCCCAATCTGGGAAAAGAACACATTTTAAGGCTGTTAAACGCCGAAAAAAACATATTTGATGTTATTTGCTTCAAGCATCCCGAATCGGGCATGGCAGAGCCGCTGATTGCGATTTATGGGCATTCTGCAGCCAAGAAGCTGATTGATTTTTATAACGGTGGAAATGATTCTCTGTCTCTATTTATTAAGCAAAGTCAGGCCTGTTTTTTGGATGAACCCAATGCGTTAGTTTTGAAAAGCGCAGACACACCGGAAGAAAGGGATGCCATTTTTACCCGCAAACATGAATGAGAAACAGCAATATATTGACTTACAAAGGTTTGAAAATGGCCAACTCACCAAAATAACCGATGCTGTTTCCGTGGAAGAACCGCTGGAAATCCAGGTAGAATACGGACCCGAAGGAAGCCGCAATACTCAGTCTCTCAGCATTACCATGCGCACACCGGGCAATGATTATGAACTGGCAGTGGGATTTTTATATACCGAGGGCATTATTAATAACAAAACATATATTTTATCGGCAAAACACGTTCAAACCTTGCCGGGGATAAGCAGCAATTATATATTGGTTTCATTAGGTTCTGATTTACAGTTCAATCCTTCCCAACTGCAGCGTAATTTTTACACCACAAGCAGTTGTGGGGTTTGCGGCAAAAGCAGCCTGGATTCGGTAAAAACACAAATGCCTGAAAAGTCCGGAAAAAAGATTCAAAAACTGTCGCCCGAACTGATTTTATCGTTACCGAAAACCCTAAGAGAACAGCAACAAACCTTTGAAACCACAGGCGGTTTGCATGCAGCCGGTTTGTTTGATACCGAAGGCCATTTGCTTTATCTGCGAGAAGATGTAGGCAGGCACAACGCCCTGGATAAACTCATAGGCAGGGCGCTCATGGATGGAAAAACCCCGCTGGATGAACATATACTTTTACTCAGTGGAAGGGCCAGTTTTGAACTAATGCAAAAAGCAGGTATGGCGGGCATTTCCTATGTATGCGCCGTTGGTGCGCCCAGCAGTCTGGCAGTAGCATGCGCTCAGGAATTTGGCATTACCCTCATCGGATTCCTGCGCGAAAACCGATTCAATGTGTACAGCGGAAGTCTTTAACCGGGCTGTTTCCAGACTGTTTCTCCCGATTCCAGCATTTCCTTGCCCCAAACCTGAACTTCCCTTTTAATCCGTTCTACCAGATAATCGCATGCCTCAATCGCAGCGCGGCGGTGGGCAGAGGAAGTGAACACAAAAAGGGAAATCTCCCCCGTTTTTACGTGTCCCAGGCTATGGTAAATATGCAAACAGGTTAGCGAATATTTCGCAAAAGCATCCTCCCGAATCCGATGTAGGGTTTGCATAGCCATTTCCTGATAGGCTTCATATTCAATGCCGGTAACCGTTTGACCATTATCCTTCAAATCAGCCCTCACCTGCCCCATAAACATGCTATGGGCACCAATATTTTGCTTGGCTGCGTGCTTTGCCAGGCTATCTGCAATAAATTCGGGCGTTATAGGTCCTTCAACAAATACTTTTTTATGTTTTTTCTCTTCTGTCATGGGTTAAAATTTTGGCAAAACCTCTCATAGTTGTAATTAATCAGTTCATCGGCCGTGGCTGGTTCTGTTACTAAAACCGGAGCATAGGTTATTGCATAGGAACTGCCATTTATTGTATCCAAATGAAATAATTTCCCATCGGTATTATCCAGTCCCAGCAAGGCATTCAGAACCACATTTGCCTGCAGGGTTCCAGCCAGCGAAGGCACAGCACCCAGAATTCCTTCGGCATTGCATTGACCCATAAAAATTGGATTGGGAGGCACAGGATAAATATTTCTGTAGGCATATCCTTTACTTGGTCTGAACAATGCCCATTGGAGGTTAAACTTGCTGACGGAGGCGTGCACCCAAGGCTTATCAAAAATTCGGGCTGCATCATCCACCAGATATCGAACAGGAAGGTTATCGGTACAATCTACCAGTATATCAATACCTGTCATCAATGAAACCGCCATTCCGGCATCAAAAACAGCATTTAACGGATAAATATCGCAATGCGGATATCGTTCCGATAAAAACCTGGCGGCAATTTCTGCTTTACTTTTACCAACGTCCAACGGTGCAAACAGGGTTTGTCTATGTAAATTGTGATATTCTACCACATCAGAATCCAATATGGTAATGTGCCCAACACCGCATGAGACGAGATTTTGAAGCAAAGCGCAGCCCAATCCTCCGGCACCAATTACCAGCACTTTTGAGGAAGACAGTTTTTGTTGGCCTGTTTCACCAATTTCACGCAATTGTATTTGTCGGCGAAAATAGCCGTCCATCTTATCCTCCGCTGTAGGGGGGCATGAGTGCTACTTCATCGCCGTCACTTAGTTTTGTATTGCCAATTATCAGTACCTGATTGACCGCCACGGCAAAGCTGAGTTGTTTCATTTCCGGAAAATCGTTTCTCAGTTTTTCACTGATGGTATCGGTATCTGCCATATCAAAAAAGAAGTTGGACTGACCACATATTTCGGCCAACCGTCCAAACAACAATACATTCACCATGTAGCAAATATAGGCAAATGCCTGCTTTGGGAATTACTACTTATTTTTGCAACCTAAATTATGGGAATCCGCATTGCTGAAATTGCCAGAATTACCGGCGCTGTTATAGAAGGCAATGCCGATATTGAAATTACAGTCCCGGGTAAACTGGAAGAGGCAAATACCCACACCCTATGCTTCTTTGCCAACCCAAAATATGAAGCACAACTGTACGCTACTAAAGCAGCTGCCGTAATAGTCCCCTTTGATTTCAAACCCACACAACCAATATCTTTTGCCGTTATCAGGCATGCCAACCCCTACTTTGCTTTTTGCATGGTTTTAAATACGTGGTTCAATCCAAACCAACCGAAAAAAGGCATAGAAATCGGAAGTTACATACACTCTTCTGCTATTGTTGGCAATGACGTTTTTATTGGAGCAACAGCCTATGTGGATGAGGATGCAAACATAGGAAACAACACTCAGATTTACCCGCAGGTGTTTGTAGGTAATGGCGTGGTTATTGGAGAAAACTGCACCTTGTTTCCAGGGGTTAAAATTTATGCGGGATGTAAAATAGGCAACAACTGTATTATCCATGCAGGAACAGTTATTGGCAGCGATGGTTTTGGCTTTGCGCCAATCGGCGATACCTATGCAAAGATTCCTCAAATAGGCAATGTAATAATAGAAGATGATGTGGAAATCGGGAGTAACTGCAGTATAGACAGGGCTACTATGGGAAGCACCATCATACGCAGGGGAACCAAACTGGATAACCTGATTCAGGTTGCCCACAACGCTGAAATTGGCGCCAATACTGTCATTGCATCCCAAACCGGTGTGAGTGGCAGTACAAAAATCGGAGCCAACTGCCAGATTGGCGGTCAGGTAGGCTTTGTAGGACATATTAACATTGCAGACCGGACCGGCATTGGTGCTCAATCAGGTGTTACAAAAACCATAGAAGAAACCGGCACCAACTGGATTGGCTCGCCGGCCAGCCCCATTAAAGAGCAGTTCAGAAGCTGGGCGGCCTTTAAAAAACTACCGGACATGCTCAATGAAATGAAGCAGCTGGCCCGTGAACTCGAAAAATTGAAAGATCAAAAAGACAATTCCTCAAAAAAATAATGAGTCAGATAAACCCCAAACAAACCACGCTTAAAGCACCCGTTACCCTTCAGGGCGTTGGCCTTCACTCCGGAGCGGAGGTTTCGATTACGTTTCAACCTGCGGATGCTCATCACGGGTACAAATTCCGTAGGGTAGATCTTCCCGGTCAACCCATCATAGAAGCAGATTGCGACCTGGTTACGGATACCTCACGTGGCACAACACTAGAGAAAAACGGTGCATCTATCAGCACGGTTGAACATGTCCTGGCAGCGCTGGTGGGCTTAGAAATTGACAATGTTTTAATGGATGTTTCAGGACCTGAAATGCCCATCATGGATGGTAGCAGCAAACCTTTTGTGGATGCTCTTTCCGCTTGTGGCAGTATAGAACTGGAGGCAGAGCGAGAATATTTTGAAATCCCGTACAACATTCATTACACCGATCCTGAAAATCAGGTAGAAATCATAGCCATGCCGGTCAATGAATACCGTTTGACGGTCATGGTAGACTACAACTCCCCCGTTTTGGGCAGTCAGCATGCCGCCCTCACCCACATATCAGAGTTCAAATACCAAATAGCACCCTGCCGCACATTCTGTTTTCTGCATGAATTAGAAATGCTGCTGGCCAACAACTTAATCAAGGGCGGCGACCTCAACAATGCTATTGTAGTGGTAGACCGGGCTGTTACTCAGGATGAACTGGATCGTTTGGCAGAAGTATTCAAAAAACCATCAGTGGAAGTTCGCAAAGAAGGTATTTTAAACAATCTGGATCTACGCTTCCAGAATGAGCCCGCCAGGCATAAGTTGCTGGATATGGTGGGTGACCTGGCTTTGGCCGGCATGCCCATTAAAGGACAAATCATGGCGGCAAGACCCGGCCACGCCAGCAATGTTGCGTTTGCAAAAAAAATAAAGCAGGTAATTAAAAAAGAGCAACGTCGCAAGCAGGAAGGCCCTCCGCAATATGATCCTAACTCAAAGCCACTCTACAACACCTCTGATATCATCAAAATGCTGCCGCATAAACATCCGTTTCTGCTGGTAGACAAGATTGTGAGTAAAGATGAACGCACGATTGTAGCCGTAAAAAACATCACTTACGACCAGCCCTTTTTTGCCGGCCACTTCCCCGGCGACCCCATTATGCCGGGAGTGCTGCAATTAGAGGCTATGGCTCAGGCAGGTGGTGTGCTAATATTAAGCACCGTTCCCGATCCGGAAAACTACAGCACCTATTTTCTAAAAATTGACAATGCCAAATTCAAAGATAAGGTGGTACCCGGTGATACATTGGTTATGAAAATGGAACTGCTGGATATTCGCAGGGGCATTTGCACCATGACAGGCAAAGCATTTGTGGGTGATAAACTGGTGAGTGAAGCCGAAATGACGGCGCTTATCAGCAAAATATCCTGAGCGAATATTTTAATGTCGCAACGCATGATAACAAAATGCGTGTATCTTTGACCCGTAAACCTATGAAAAAACTTATCTATTCCATGGGCTTCATCGCCCTGTTTGGTGTCATTTCATGCTCAAATCCTTCAAAGAAAATCCAAGGTAACTGGGTTGTTCAGGATGCCAAGCTCACCCTTTCCAAAGTTTCTCAAAACGACTCCAATATGCTGATGATAGCAGGCATGATGGAAGGCATTATACAGCAGATGAAAGGAAATGCCACCATAGAATTTGCCAAAGAAGGGAAAATGACCCGTGTATTTGGCGGACAGCCTGAGGTGGGTACCTGGAAAATTTCTGATAATGGCAAATTACTGATTTCGGGAATGCCCGGATCACCCAAGAAAGATACTGCTTCACTGGAATTTAAAGATGATGACAACATCAGTCTCACCACCCATAGCCAAGAAGCAGACTTTGTGATGATGCTTAAACGTAAAAAAGCTAAATAAGCTGAAAAAAACCAATTTTGTAATACTGGTTATTTCTGCCTACCCACTATGATTCAACCCCTGGCATATGTTCATCCCTCGGCCAAGATTGCCGATAATGTCACGATAGACCCGTTTGTAACCATTCATGCCAACGTAGAAATTGGTGAAGGTACACACGTGATGTCGGGGGCCATCATTTTCAAGGGCAGCCGAATTGGTAAAAACTGTCGCATTTTCCCTGGTGCTTCTATCGGAGCCATTCCCCAGGATTTGAAATTTGACGGTGAAGAAACCCTCACCATCATTGGCGATAACACCACCATACGCGAATATGTGACCATCAATAAAGGCACCAAGGCACAGGGATACACAAAAGTGGGTTCCAATGTGCTTTTGATGGCTTATGTGCATCTTGCCCACGATTGTGTGGTGGAAGATTGTTGCATTCTTGCCAATAGCGTTCAGGTGGCTGGCCACGTGCACATTGGTGAATGGGCCATTCTGGGCGGTGCTGCGCTGGTGCATCAGTTCGTAAAAATCGGACGGCATGCCATGATTAGCGGCGGAAGTCTGGTTCGTAAAGATGTTCCACCCTACACCAAAGCAGCCCGTGAGCCTCTGAGTTATGAAGGAGTAAACAGTATTGGACTTCGCAGACGCAATTTCTCAACCGAAAAAATCAGCGAAATACAGGATATCTACCGGAACCTTTTTGTAAAAGGATACAACACGGCCAAAGCCATCAAAATCATTGAAACCGAATTCACCCCTACCACTGAACGCGACGAGATTCTGCAGTTCATTAAGGAATCCGATCGCGGTATCATGAAGGGCTACATCACCAAATAATCACTTCGCTGTGTTCAGCATTGTCCTCAAGGATTGCGGAAAATCATTCAACAGACACTGGCTCTTCAGAAACCTGTCCCTAACCCTTCAAGAGGGTGAAAAATGGGCCATATTGGGCCCTAACGGCTCTGGGAAAAGCACGCTGGGATTGTTGCTCAGCGGTCAACTATTACCTACCGAAGGCAGTATTCACCATTTCCAAGATCAGGAATCTGTGTCTATCAAAAACCTTCACAGATACATCTCGCTCACTTCACCTGCCATGGAGCTTAATGAAGATTATAATATCCAAGAGCTTTTCAGGCAACATCATCAATTAAAACCGCTTCAAAAAGGCTGTGGGGCTGAAACATTTGCCGCCCTATCCGGTTTTGACAGCAAAACCATGCATAAACCGTTGTCCACCTTCAGCAGTGGCATGAAGCAACGTGTAAAACTGGGGCTTGCCATCATGAGTGATACTCCCCTGCTGATATTGGATGAGCCGTTTACCAACCTGGACAAGGCAGGCGAGCAATTGTTTTATGAATTATTGAAACGTTTTGGTCAAAACCGTCTGCTAATCATTGCCTCCAACCGTGAAGAGGAATATGCAATTTGCGAAAATCAAATCAACCTATCCTCAGGGCTTAACGCCGATATATAGAGGCGTTGAAAATGCTGATGGTGTAAAAGCCCGGACTAAATCCTGCTATTTGCGCACTAAAATGTCGCTCTCCGGGCAACATTACCCATTGGCGGCAAAAACGTCCTGAAGCATCCAGCAATTGCATTTCCCATCGTACTGAAATCAATTTGCGGTGTATGGTAACCTTGTCGAATGCAGGATTCGGATATACTGCAGGGATTTCAAGGTTGCCGTATTTTCTCAATCCGGCCACTTTGGCATTGGGGATTTTAGCAAAATGCAATCCCCCTCGGCCATTTCCAAAAATCAGTTCCGGAATGGAGTCATTATTAAGGTCTGTGGATGCCACATTCACACGGTTGCCTAAATCGGGCTCTACGCTGTCTGATAGTGTGCGTTGCCAAAACCATCCTTCAATGGCTGAAAGACTGTCATAAATGCTGCGTCCTGTGGGTTTGTAAAGGCGAACTTTCCCGAAGGATGTTCCGATTAACACTTCTTGCTGTCCGTCTTTATCAAGATCTGTCACCTCAGGCATGGCATTGCCATAGGAATAAAATCCGGCCGGGTTAATTTCGGTACTCCACTCATTGGCCCGCATGCCCCATGCATTTTTTAGGGCAAGCACATAGGAGGGCAAACCTACACTGCCCTGATTCACATACAGGGCCACACGGCCATTGTACATTCCTACCAGCATATCCGGCAATGTATCATTGTTATAGTTGATGAGTGCAGGAGCGGCATTTTCCATACCCGGATCTACGATATTTTTTAGCAGATCATCACCGGCATAAACCAGGTTAAGGGGCTTTCCCACACCGGCCGTATTTCTGTACCATCCTAGCTTACCAAATCTTTCGCCATAATAAAGATCGATGTCTTTATCCCCATCCACATCACCGAATTTGATGATAAGATCCGCGATTCCTTTTTGTGAAATAGCTAAATAATCATCATTAATTTTAACAAAATCCGGCAAGCTTTTACTTCCCTTGTTTTCAAATAATGCAATTCGGTCATTAAGACCACCGGTCAGTTCAAAATCTCCATTTGAAGCAACAAACAAGTCCTGGTCGCCATCGTTGTCGTAATCGCAAAAAGCCACAGCACTTTTGGCACCCAGATCCACAGTTTTTTCTGCGAGCCAGTCGGTTTGTACAAATTTAAAATCAGGCTTATTGTCTTTACCATAATTTTTATAATACCAAATATTCTGGGTTTCTTTTACGTCGGCAGACGGTGCTGGCGACAGCAGCAAATCCTTGATTCCGTCAGCATCCACGTCGGCCAAACATGCTGAAGGGAAAATAAAATCAGCTGCACGGCGGGTATTTGAAGGAAAAATACTATCAACCTGAACCATGGTATCGTAGTATATACCCCGTTGGGCTTTTGCATTTTTTAACAATGTCATTTTTTTAAAACCCACATTGGATGCGAGCATTTCAAAATCTCCGTCTTCGTCATTATCAAACATCAGCAAACTGGCTCCCCCCACGTGGCGGGGCTTCAGCTTTTCCTGGTAAATGCATTGACCCAATATGAAACTATTGTCGAGTCCTTCGTTAAAATACCCAAAGCAATAATCCATATCCTGAAATTCCCAGGTATCCTTAGGCCATCCTTTTTCGCTCCTTACGTCACGAAACATAGAGTAACTGCGGTTATAGGGGTCATAGAACACAATGTCCACATCTCCATCACTATCCAGATCGCCTATGTGCGGCAAATCGAGCTTACTCAGGCCCAAGGGGTTGTACAGATTGAAAAAATTGCTATCGTACTTGTTTCTAAAATATTGTGAACCCAGGTCTCTGAATTTTATTTCTGCATCTCCGGGCTGTGTGATATTGAGGTGTATAGATAGATTGCTGATATTGCTAAGGGTGAAAATATCAGGTTTATTATCGCCATTCAAATCAGCAGTCCTAATCCAGAAATTCAGTCTGGGAAGGGTTTTTTCATACCGCTTGTCATAGATCCAACGATTGTTTTTGCGGATAAAGGGCATTATTTTCTGATCGTGTCGGTCGAAAACCACCAAATCCTGAATGCCATCATTATTTAAATCCAGGTTCACAAACTGGGGGGAGTTGAAACCACCTGTAAAAGGCATTTCAACTGGTCCGTTACCCGTGCTGACAGTTAGGGTATCATACAGATAATAACTTTTACTAAGGGTAACCGGCTGAGCATCAATGGTATTGCCTCCGCACAAAATCAGCAAAACGAACAGGATTCTATACATGTTTATCCAAATTTACTCAACAAACCACTGTGTGTCCTAATTTTGACCATTATTTTTTGCCCTATGTTGCCCGTAAGCACCGAAAAATTGCACAACCTTTACCTTTCCTGTTCGGGCAAAGTATGCACTGATACCCGTAAAATCGAAGCAGGAAGTTTGTTTTTCTGCTTGAAAGGTGAAAATTTTAATGGCAATCTCTTCGCAGATGAGGCCTTGCTGAAAGGGGCTGCATACGTAGTGGTGGATGACAAAAACATCATCAAAGACCAACGTTATGTATGGGTAGAAGATGTATTGATGTCGTTGCAGGCCCTCTCCCATTTTCACCGCAAATATTTACCGACGAAAATTCTGGGAATTGGTGGTAGTAATGGCAAAACCACGACAAAAGAACTGGCCGTATGCGTGATTAATTCATTCGCCAGGGCGAAAGCCACCACTGGCAATTTCAATAATCACATTGGTGTTCCCCTTACCCTGCTGGGATTGAATGATGCAGTGGAAGTTGGAATTATTGAAATGGGTACCAACCATCCCGGAGAAATGAAGGTTTTATGCGATATCGCCGAACCCGATATGGGGATTGTTACCAACGTGGGAAAAGAACACCTGGAAGGTTTTAAAGACCTGGAAGGTATAGCGCGCGAAGAAAGCGAGCTATACCTGAATTTGATTCAACATAACGGATTTGCCCTAGTCAATCTGGATGACCCTTGGCTGGGCAATATGGCCAAACGGTTTAAGGAATGTTTTGGTTATAGTGTAGATAGCCCAAATGCAGACCTAAAAGCCATCATTCACCGAAGTATGCCGCAGCTGGAAATTGAGTTTGTTTACAGGGAATACAAATATGGCCCTTACACTGCTTCCATCGGTGGAACCTACAATGCATATAACATGCTCGCAGCCATTTCCGCAGGCATAGTCCTTGGCGGCGATGTGGAAACTTGCATCAAGGCGGCCTGTGCCTACATACCTGCCAATAATCGCAGCGAGTGGAGACAAACAAACAACAGAATGATTCTGCTGGATGCCTACAATGCTAACCCAAGCAGCATGGAAGCCGCACTGCGCTCATTTGCAGAAATGGGCATTGATAGTGCTGTTTTATTGGGTGATATGTTGGAACTGGGGGATCATGCTGCAGCCGAGCACAAAGCCATTTTTGACCTGGCAGTTTCACTTCAATTCAAGGAACTTTATGTTTGTGGTCCGGAATTCAAACACGCCGCCGGTGGATATCCGAATGCATTTGATAATACCGGCCTGCTATTGTCATGGCTTGAAATAAATCCTGTTTCATCAAAGTATGTGTTGATGAAAGGCAGCAGGGGTATGAAGATGGAGTCTTTGCTGCCTGTGCTGGAATAAAAAAGCCGAAGCGTTGCTCCGGCTTTAGAAATCCATTTATTTCAGGAATTAATCTCTGCTGTTCAGTTTAGCTAACAATCTTAAGATTTCCAGATACAGCCATACAATGGTTACCATTAAACCAAAAGCACAGAACCATTCCATATACTTGGGGAAACCTGATTTACTGCCTTCCTCAATCATATTAAAATCGAGGATGAGGTTGAAAGCGGCAATTCCTGCTACTACAGCAGAAATTACAATAGACAGGGTGCTGGAGCCGGCATACCAGTTGTTTCCGGTAATCCAGGTCACAATCATATTGATCAGGTAAAATAAGGCGACTCCCAGGGTGGCCATCACGATGATCTTGGTGAACATGGGTGTAGCACGTAAAAGACCTGTTCTATAGGCCACCAGCATGGCTGCAAATACCAGCAGGGTAATACCCACTGCCTGCATAACGATTCCATTAAAAAAGTAGTTAAATACCATAGAAATAAGGCCGATAAACACACCTTCTACTGCAGCATACAGAGGAGCCAGCACCGGTGCCCAGCTCTTTTTGAAC
>JBEDNI010000055.1:0-9523 GCA_041170685.1 Bacteroidota bacterium
AGGTAATAAAGACCTTGTATGTTCCTGATGAGCAGTCAATTGAGGCACATTTGCCATTCCAGCGCTGCGAAGGATTATTGCTTACGAAAACCTGTTTACCATAGCGATCTGTTACAATCTGATTAAATTGGGTTACTTCAGGTAGGGTGATGATGAGTTCATCATTAATTCCATCCCCATTGGGTGTAAACACATCCGGCACACTCAAACCCGGGTGGCGCTGACGAACCGACACCTTACAAATGCCTGAATCCATACAATTTGCAGATCTAAATACCATTGCTTTCACAACGTATTCTGCATTTTCATCAGGATAAACATGATGGCTAGGGTTTCCGGATCCAATCTCCCCGTCTCCAAAATTCCATGAGCAATATGCGCCTGCCGCTGCACCCTCCAACGAAAACGTCCAGCTATTATCGATGACAGCAACTGCTGTACTCACTTTCAGACTTCTGCCACAGGGTGCGGCACTTACCATGCCATGGTCTTCTATCACCAAACGGCGGGATTCTGTACCGGACGGCTTTCCTCCGGATTGATTTTCATCTTGTTTTGTAGCAGATTGACTAACAATCGTGGTACCCGAACCAACCTGAGGAGCCGTCGCTGATTCAGCAGGACGTGCATAATCTTTGCGCTGTACCGTTTCACCGCGCTGATTAGCATTGAATACCGCTTTATCCGAGGCAGTCTTTGGCGCAGCTTCTGTTACAGGATATTTTGTTTGGTTTTCCGCTGTGGCGGGCAACTGCGGCTGATCTGCGGTTACCGTCTTGTTGGTCGGCAAATTTATCACCACCGCTGTTACTCCCAATCCCGCAACTGCCACCCAGGTCCACATTGATTTAAAAACGGCTGTAAAAACTCCATTTGAGACAGCAGGGCTAAGTCCGGCAGAAACTGACTCCCATACACCCGGGGGGGGCGTGATACCGCTGTCTTTCAGACCGCTGCGAAATATATCATCGATGGGATTTTGTTCGTTTGACATGGTTTAACGCTGATGGGTTAATTTAACTTGCAACATCTTTCTTGCTTTGAAGAGCTGGGTTTTACTGGTATTCTCACTAATGCCCATCAATTCTGCAATCTGGCCATGATTATACCCTTCTATGGCATACAGATTAAAAACTGTTCGGTAACCTACCGGCAAGCTTTGCAAAAGGGCCATTAAATCTTTCATGGCCAGCTGAGGGTAAACAGTATCATCTGCGCCTATTTCGACATGTTGATCGAGCTCATCGGCAAATGGCTCTTTTTTCAGTTTCTTGATAAAATCCAAACAGGTGGTCACGGCAATTCGCTTGCTCCAGCCCTCAAAAGAGCCTTGAAATCTGAAATTATTCAGACTTTCGAATAGCTTGATGAAGGATTCCTGTAACATATCTTTGGCGTTATCTGGGTTTCCACAATACCGCAGGCAAATAGCGTACATCACCGGTGCATACTTTTGATACAATGCCTGCTGGGCTTTGGCATTGCCATTCAAACAGGCCTTGACCAGCTCGCTCTCCGTGATGTCCGCATTCAATGATGCCATGCAGGTATTTCATAGACCCTGATTAATCCATAGAAGACTTTTTCAGTCAAAGGGTTGCTCAGCTATGATAATTTTTTTAAAAGGTTTTACTGATTTTGAAGGACATATCGGTAAATATCATTTTTAGATTGCCATTTCGTTCCACTTCGTAAATGGCTGCATCCAGCACTTCAAATATTCCGGTAATCTTTTTGGTTGTCATCAGTTTTCCCAATTTCATGACAAATTCTTTCTCATTAGGATTCAGTCCGTTTCGCTCTCCCAGGTGTTCCATCACCGCAACAGCCCTCATTATTTCAATACCGTAGAGCAGAAGCCCTTTTATGTATTCGCGACCTTTTCCACTTATTTCTTCTGCCCACTTAGAGGATTGATGCAGGTTCTTTTTGTAGCAATAAAGCATCCACTGCCGGAAAGGTTCCAGATAAGGGCTATCTGTATTAGAAACCAGCTCATTGGCCTTCAGCAGATCACCGCCGGACATCATGGCAAACCGGGCGGCCTCTTCGGCAGGTAATCCCATTTGTGCCGTCAGATGAAGTGCAAGGTCTTGCTCGTCAATGGGTGGTACCCGAATCAATTGAGTACGGGAGACAATGGTGCTCAGCAATTTATCCGGATGGCTGCATACCAACAAGAACAGCGTGTCGGGTGGAGGTTCTTCCAAAAACTTCAATAATACATTTCCCTCTTTACCCAGATATTCGGGCAGCCAAAGCAACAGGATTTTGTAACGGCTTTCATACGCCTTCATGGAGAGGGTTCTAATGATGGCATGGCATTCGTCTATGGGTATGTTCCCCTGCTTGTTTTCAGAACTTAGTTGCCTCATCCAGGATTCATAATTCAGATATGCATCGGCCTGGAGCGCCTTTCTCCATTGGGGATATAAATCAATACAAACATCTCCCAAAGTGGAAGGAAAAGGGAATGAGAAATGAAGGTCCGGGTGGGTAAATGATTGCATTTTTCTGCAGGAATCACAAACGCCACAGCTATCTTCCGCATTGGGGCTCTTACAGAGCAGATATCCGGCAAATGCCAGGGCAAGGGGCAGATTACCTGCACCAGACTCCCCCAACACAAGCTGGGCATGGGGGATACGGCCACTAGCAGCCATGGAAGTCATTTTTTGCTTTAGGTGGGATTGCCCCACAACCTGTTTAAACTGCATTGGCTTTTCGGGTTTTTACATATCGCCATACAAACACAGTCAAACATACCAAAAATACGCCTACGGCTATGGCCTGACTATGGCTTAGCAGTCCGTTCATTACAAAACCCCGTTCCTCATCACCCCGATATTTCTCGGTGATAAACCTGCCTACAGCATATACCAGACCGTATAGTAGAAATAACTGTCCATCAAAATATTTCCTATTTTTCATCAGGAACATCAACCCAATGGCGGCGAACAGAATCAGTGCATCCCAAATCTGGGTGGGATATAATGGCGTATTTAGGGGAGATGCATGGCTATTGGGATTGTCGAACACAATTCCCACCGATTCACCACATACTTTTCCGTGGCAACAACCGGCCATCAAACATCCCAATTTTCCGAATGCGTGCACTGTGGCACCTGCTATTCCGGCATAATCAAAGGCCACCCAAGGGTTGATGCCTTTTTTTCTGAACCACCACACCAATACCGGCACTGTGACCAGAAAAGAACCATAAAAAACAAACCCATTCCCAAAGGATTTCAGCATCAACGAAGGGTTTTCGACATACAATTTAGGGTCTTCCAGCCAAAAAAATATTTTACCCCCTACCACAACCGATGCAAAGCACCATAAAAACATTTCACTGACATCCTCGGATTGCAGCCCGTGGTGCTTGAGATTTTTCAACATGAACGCGTAGGCCAATAGCACGCCAATAAAAATCATCAGGCCATATCCCTGAATAGTAAAGGAACCCAGCGAAAAAACCTCGGGATGCATGAAACAAATATAAAAAAGTATGCCTTAAGCGGCAGTATATGTGCGTATCTTTTCTGCTACTGCTGCTAATTCTTCCGCTGAAGGATTCATTTTAGGCCGTGAAAAATTGATATCCCCCACTTCTTTCAAAGGAACCAGGTGTATGTGTGCATGCGGAACCTCAAGACCGATAACAGCTATACCTACTCGCTTGCAGGGAATGGCTTGTTTTAAACCCTTCGCCACTTGCTGTGCAAACAGCCACAAATCCTGATATTCCGTTGTACTCAAATCAAAAATATAATCTACTTCCTTTTTGGGAATAACCAGAACATGTCCGGGTACCAGTGGCATTACATCCAAGAAAGCCAGAAAATCATCATTTTCGGCAACTTTATAACTCGGTATATCACCGGAAACGATACGGCTGAAAATACTGGGCATATTACAAGCCTATATCCAGTATTTCGAGCTTTACAATACCTGCAGGAACGGTAATTTGAACCACTTCCCCTTTGGATTTACCCAACAAACCCGCTCCAATAGCGCTTTTGATGCTGATTTTATTCTCCTTCAGATTGGCTTCTGTTTCGCTAACCAGTTGATAAACTGCCTCTTTCCCAACATTGTGGTTCAGAACTTTCACTTTGCAAAGGATAGACACTTTGCTGGTGTCCAGCTGGGAACTGTCGATAACCCTTGCGTTGGCAATCAAGGTTTCCATCTGACGAATCTTATCTTCAAGATGCCCTTGAGCTTCCTTGGCAGCATCGTACTCTGCATTCTCGCTTAAATCCCCTTTATCTCTGGCTTCTGCAATAGCCTGTGTTATTCTCGTTCTTTCTTCAGTCTTCAAAAAATGTAGTTCATGCTTGATCTTTTCAAGTCCGTCTTTGGTAAAATATTGAATTTCGCTCATGGGATTTGTTATTAAAAAAAGGTTGCACCCATGTTTTCCAAAGGTGCAACGCTGCAAAGTTAGTAATTATTATTCTTTTACGCTTAATCGTCTCCGCCGCCAAGACCAATTCTTAGTCCAAACGAGTGGGTTCCGTCAAATGGATTGGTGGCACGGTAGCTATAATCGAGAGAGATGATATTGGTCTTGCCTTTAATATCGTAACTAAGACCACCACAAAGACCGGTGTAGGCACTCGTCCTGTTTTCCTCATCAAAAGCGCCCTCCTGGTGAACAAATGCCGTTCTTACCGTAATAAAGTTCTTGTAACTGTATTCCAGGCCCAATGTGGTCTGATTGGCAGAAAAGGCATGATTTGTAAAACCAAATCCAACGGTAAGTCTGTTATTGTATGCATCAGGATCACTGTCCAGTCGAAAATCGTAGGAGCCGCTGATATTTAACAGAGAAGGCAATTTGATTTTATCCACCTTGGGCTGCATGGTTTTTGAAAAGTCACCATTCGAAATGATGGCTTTGTAGCTGAGACCATCCCCTTGGTGACGCATATCAGGTCCTATATTTTTCATAGAAACGCCAAATTTCACATCATTCTGCTTTAATTTGTTGGCTGTAGGCCTTAGGGTTGTTGTATACTGCACACCCGCGTCTAGGCTCATCCCCATCGCTCTGGCGTCAGGAATTCCTTCATTAACGGCCCTTACTACCAGTCCGGCAGAAATATTATTACTAAACGATTTACTGTACGCAAGGCCAATATTGGTCATGTTTACCCGATAGGTACCAATTCCACCGTAAGGATTGGATTCTGTGGTAATTTCTATGGGCTTAATACCAAACTGCATCACACTGATTCCAAAGGTACCTTTGTCTCCGTCCTCACCCATTTTTTGGCTGAAACCAAAGTTGTTGATTGCAATCCCTGACCCTACCAGCCACTGCGTTCTGTGAAAGGCCATTTCGGTTCTGCTGGCACTTCTGTCGAGGCCGGCGGCATTCATATACATGGATTCAACACCGGTGATTCCACCGCCGTTTGCCCAACCCCAGCCACTGCTGCGTGCCCAGCCGTTGATAGATAGTTGCATTGCACCTGCCTGACCCTGTCTTTCAGGATTGCCCGCACGCAACGAGGATATCCCTGTAAGCATGCCTATGCTGATTGCTGCTATAATTTGAGTTTTCACTGTGTTTTACTTTTAAATTTTTTAATACGTATCCAAATCAATGGCATGCATAATACCATACCAGCGAACAATTTTTTCTCCAAGTCCGGGTGCCTTCACATGGATTAGATATAACCCACTGGAAATAGGCACGTTGCTGGCATTTTTCAAATCCCACTCAAAGAAGGTTTTTTCATCTGCCTTGCTGATTTTACGAATAAAGTTACCCGCCATATCATATATGGTGATGGTACAGGTTGGAGGCAAATTGGTGATTTTTACCCTGGAGTCAATCGGGCTATTTTCATATTCACTATATGCTCTATATGGGTTGGGCACAACATTTACCAGATCCAAGTTCTTTTTACCTACTTCCTTGCTGATGGTTGGCGCAATATCCGCTGAGTTGAAGCTATACATGGGGCGTGTATTGTTGAGGGTACTGCCAGTATTGAAAGCAGTATAAGCTTTCTGAATATTGATTTTAAACTTCACATCAGTAGGAGGTACGCCATTTGTCATGGTGTAACCTGGTGCCATGTAGGTGGGTATTACCCACATAGCCTGACTTAGGAATCTTCGTTTTTCAAGCGTTCCGGCAGGGACGTTGGCCAGTCCTGTGCGGAAACGTGCAAAGTTTGCATCATCCTCACCAAAATAACGATCACCTTTGATGGCGCGGTTTGGCATGGATAAACCTGTGCCAAACACATAGATGAACTGCTTACCACCCAAGGCAGGATAATTTCCGTTATCATTATACACCTTGTCAGTAGGGTTCCATATCATATCACGACCGTTTTCACCGGCCAGGTAACTGTCTTCACTAAACGCGATATTCAGGCGCTCACCGGTTTCCATATTTATAGCATAGCCCGGGAACCAGCTAAGACCCGTACTTCCGGACTGTGGATTCAGGTTTCTGTCTCTGGAAGTACCGGCGCGCATGGAGAACTTATAGATAGACCCTTCATTGCTGTTGCGGACTTCATCATCCGACATTTCCAATACGGCGCAACGCGTCCATTTGCTTCTGTCCTTGGTTATCACCAGTTCTATACTAGCCACTTCCGCCAATGGGTTATCTGAAGTACCATTACTGGTCCATGCGAAGCCATAGGTATTGCGGCCGTTGCTGGGATTGAACGCTGCTCTGGCTGCCAGGGCATAAGGAGCTATGCGGCCATTCCAGATTCTTTCGTATGCCTGTCCCGGATCAAGTGCCACTCCACCTGCATCGGTAAAGTCATGCAAATGTCCATCAAATGTGGCCCCACGACCGTTGGTTCCGGCGCGTATCCAGTTCTGCCAAAGTGCACCGCTGGTAGGTGTGCTCTGGGCATCGTTGTCAATCACTGCGGTCAGCCATTGTTTGCCGTTGTCTTCCCATTCCACCGACCAGGAAATCATGCTGTTGGAAGGATCGGCTTCTGCATTTTCACCCGGATTTTTCACCTGGTTAATCTCAATACTCAGACCCCAGTCGGCAAGACTTACAGCGGGGTTGGCATTGTTGAAAGGACGGTATTTTCCCGGTGAGGGGTACTCACTGCGACGCCCCTGAAGCGATTCAAATTTAGTTCCGATGGTAGTATCTGCTGCAATCGTATCGCCGCTGGTTTTATTCACCAGTACCCAATAAGAATTAGCCGTCATAGAATCACGGAGATTGGCACTTAAACTGGCTGTGCGCTCTTTGAAGTACAATTCGAACTGGGCATTAGGAACTTTGAGCGGGTCGATCACTTTCACCGCTACAGGGCCCATTCCACCCATGTATGTTGGGTTATTACTGATACCATCTTTCATGATTTGATCAATGGTCTCTTTGGTAAATTCAAGTACGTTTCCACCATTGCCCCTGCCTTCAATTCGGGTCAGCTTAGGACCGCTTCCATACTTACTGTTCAATTCAGTACCAAAGTTTTCAGGCTCGGTTTTATGAGGAACAGCGCGGTATACCTTAATATTTCTGCGTCCGGCCAAAAATTGATTAGGATCGGCCTGTGTGGGATCATCAGAAATAATGGCATAAGATAGAACCAGATAATAGTACGGCTTGAAGTCAACCAAATCTGTATTGGAGCCCGTAGCAAAGAGGTCTGTTTTTATGCTGTAGCTGTGCTGTATACCTTTATCGGCGCCGTCAACTTTTTCCACAGGGATAAGGGTAGCCAGTTTGGGATCATATACCTTATTGATTATTTGAGCACGGTTGTTCTTGATATCACACTGAAACAGCAGACGTGCTTTATCGATATTATCAAGATCACCCGTATTTACGGTACCGTCTTTCAACTGATAAACAAGGTACCCTTCAAACTTATAGGTTTTGGTTTCGTTGTTAGCATCTTTGTACGTTTCCTGATACGCTTCCACTTTTTCCGAACCTGTATTCAACATCTTCAGAACCAGTTCCTGATTTAATTCCTGAATTTCTACATCAGGGGCATTAGGACCGTCCAGTATTTTAAATTTATTATTAAACAATGTTTGTGCCTTGTCCGAGGCTAACTGCAGCAATCGAAGAGAACCGGTACCAAGGCAAGGTGCGCCAGCACCACCGCTGGTGGTTCTGGCCCAAACTACACCAACGGTGATGCGCTGTACCTGACCACGCTTCAATTCAAACGGGCCTGTGCTCTGGATAAAACGACGATCACCGGGTTTATTACCGCTTGATTTTTCGTCCCAACAGCTGGATAAAAAGTCAGGGTCAGTTGCAGCGGGAAACATATATTTTGCAGGCTGACTGCCACCAAATCCTGTACCACCGCGGGTTACGGTCTGCCCACCCAGCCATTTACCCTGAAGCAGATTGTAATATTGTGGCGCCAAGTTGGGATTCCCACGAATAGGATCAGCATCGTTGTTATAATACATAAAGTGGCTGAGTCCAAGCTGATTTCCGGCAGTATCGGTAGGCCCTTCGAAGTAATCTACACCTACGGTTGGGGGATTTAGACCATAGCCCAATACACCTTCATCCTCGTCATCTCCGTTATAACAATAACCCAGGCTTCTTCCAACATCACAACCTACGTAATCATCGGCGTAGTTACCCAAATCCGCATCCACCCACTGGCCCATGTAACAGTCATTCAGGGTGGTAAAACCGCGATTGATGATTTTGGTGGTGTAGAAGGTCATGTTGTTTACTTCATCATTGGTGGCAAAGGCAAATCCCGTGGTCTGACACTCTACGCCAATGGGCTGTCCCTGTGTTTCAGAGTGAATGTTACCGCGGTCATTGAAAACCCACCAAATAAACATATCGGGCTGCTTATCTACTCCGTTATCGCTCGCAGGGCGACTTTCGTCCAGCACAGGATGTTCTCCCAGATCGGGCTCATAAACTCCATCATTATCAATATCTTTAAATGGTGCCAAATAGCGAGACTCATTACCGGTTTTGGTTGCGCGATCTCTTCCGGCGGGCCATTCGCGAATGTCTACAGATTGAGATACAAATTTGCTCTCTTCAAATTGTTCCAATTCATCACGGGTTACCTTCCACATGCGGTTGTAATTCTTACAACGCACGGGATCGGTAGAGGCGGTGGATGTATCCAACGGACCGGGCCAAAAGTCCGAGCCGCGCTGACGGTAGGTCATCGCAGCCAGTTTCAGGCTTCCGCCATTGTCTTTTCCACCAATCCAAATGGCTCCGGAGAACAGGGCATGCTTACGAACAGCATTAGGGTCTGTTACCTTGGGTATTTCATATTTAGGGTTATTAAGATCCCACCACATATCACCGCCGTTCAGCAGCTTGGTTCTTACGTTATTGATATCAAGGTCAGCACTGGTTGAGGCAGGTTCGCATGTATTTGCGAACATAACAAGTCGCTGATCATCGTTTTGGGCAGGTTTCACCCTTGAAGTGCCCAAAACGGGTCTGGCGTGGGAGGCCAAAGACATCACGGTTACCGCAACGAACAAAACACTTTTCATTTGATTGGATTTCATT
>JBEDNI010000056.1:0-13582 GCA_041170685.1 Bacteroidota bacterium
TCCTAAAATTCAGGACTTTTTGACTGCCCAAATGATACTGCTTACAATCATGGCTGACAACTTTACCTTTTCATGAAAATGGAAAAGTATTTGTGAATGCATGCATATGAATTTGCAGAATTTTACCATTAAAGCCCAGGAAACCATTGCAAAAGCACAGCAGCTTGTGATTGCGGCAGGTCAGCAGCGCATTGAAAATGTGCATCTGCTAAAAGCCATTGTTTCAGAAGATGCAGAAATGTGGCAATTTATTGCAGGCAAACTGGGCATCAATGCAAAACGTGTAGAGGATGCCCTCACTGCAGCAGTAAAGAGTCTTCCCCGGGTGGATGGCGGACAGGTATATATATCGCAGGAAACCACCGCTGCCGTAACGCATGCAGAAAAAGCCATGCGGGAAATGGGTGATGATTTTATCACCAATGAGCATATTCTGCTGGGCATGTTGGAATGCAAGGACACCGCCTCCAACCTGCTGAAAGATGCCGGTGTGAAACGCGGCGAATTGATGAAAGCGGTAAAAGAGCTGAGAGGAGGGCAAAAAGTGAGCAGTGAAACCGCAGAAAACCAGTTCAATGCACTGAAAAAATATGCCATCAACCTGAATGAAATGGCCAAAACCGGCAAGCTCGACCCGGTAATCGGCCGTGATGATGAGATACGCCGTGTATTACAAATATTGAGCCGACGCACCAAAAACAATCCTGTATTGATTGGTGAGCCCGGCGTGGGAAAAACCGCCATTGCAGAAGGTCTGGCGCATCGCATTATTCGCGGTGATGTACCTGAAAACCTAAAAACAAAAGTCATTTACAGCCTGGATATGGGAGCGCTCATTGCGGGCGCCAAATACAAGGGAGAATTTGAAGAACGGTTAAAAGCCGTGGTAAAAGAGGTAATTGGCAGCGACGGTGAAGTGGTATTGTTCATTGATGAAATTCACACCTTAGTGGGTGCAGGTCGTAGCGAAGGCGCCATGGATGCTGCTAACATACTAAAACCGGCTCTGGCAAGAGGCGAGCTGCGTTCTATTGGAGCCACCACCCTGGCAGAATATCAAAAATACATTGAAACCGACAAAGCCCTGGAACGCAGGTTTCAGAAGGTAATGGTAGAAGAGCCGGATACCCAGGAAGCCATCAGCATACTGCGTGGCCTAAAGGAAAAATATGAAGTTCACCACCAGGTGCGCATTAAAGATGAGGCCATTATTGCTTCAGTAGAAATGAGCCAACGCTACATCAACGATCGCTTTTTACCGGATAAGGCCATTGACCTGCTGGATGAGGCTGCCAGCAAACTCAGACTGGAAATGAACAGCGTTCCCGAAGACCTCGACGAATTAAACCGCAAAATCATGCAACTGGAAATTGAGCGGGAAGCCATTAAAAGAGAAAATGACCCAACCAAACTGGCCCGACTGAATGAAGATATCGCCAATCTCAGCGAAGAGAGAAACAGTCTGAATGCCCAGTGGCAGAATGAAAAAGCGGTGTTGAGTCAGATACAAGAGAAAAAAGAACTGATTGAGCAATACCGTATTGAAGCCGAACAGGCAGAAAGAGAAGGAAATTATGGCCGGGTAGCTGAGCTCCGCTACGGGCTTATCAAGCAGGCCGAAGAAGAGCTGTTTGCCCTCACGGTAAAAATGGGCACCGGCGACCGCAAAAGCATGGTAAAACAGGAGGTAGATTCCGAAGACATTGCCGATGTAGTGAGCAAATGGACCGGAATACCCGTCTCTAAAATGTTACAGAGCGACAGAGAGAAACTGCTTCTGCTGGAACAGGAACTCCACAAGCGGGTGGTGGGCCAGGAAGAAGCCATTGCTGCACTATCAAACGCCATCAGACGCAGCCGCGCCGGATTGCAGGATCCAAAGAAACCGATAGGATCTTTTATTTTTCTTGGCACAACGGGTGTAGGCAAAACCGAACTTGCCAAAGCACTGGCCGACTATCTATTCAATTCTGATGCTGCCATGGTTCGTATCGATATGAGTGAATACCAGGAGAAACATACGGTAAGCAGACTCATTGGTGCGCCTCCGGGCTATGTAGGGTATGATGAAGGAGGTCAGCTCACCGAATCCATCCGGCGTAGGCCATACAGCGTTGTGTTGCTGGATGAAATTGAAAAAGCCCATCCCGATGTGTTTAACATCCTGCTTCAGGTGCTGGATGATGGCCGTTTAACCGACAACAAAGGGCGAACCGCCAATTTCAGAAATACCATCATCATCATGACCAGCAACCTGGGTAGCGACATTATCAGGGATAATTTTGAACACCTGGAAACCGGGGATAAAGACGCCATTATTGCATCTACCAAAACCAAGGTATACGAACTCCTGAAACGCAGTATCAGGCCGGAATTCCTGAACCGTATAGATGAAGTGGTGATGTTTGAACCCTTAAGCCGTGAAAACATCCGCAGCATAGTTGAAATGCAGATGCAGGCCATAAAAAAGCGACTGGAGGATGCTGAAGTTGAACTTTCATGGACTGATGCAGCCATGGATTGGTTGTCACAGCTGGGCTATGACCCCCAGTTTGGGGCAAGACCGCTAAAACGGGTTTTACAAAAACGGGTCCTGGATGAATTAAGCAAACGAATTCTCTCGGGTGAGCTAAGCAAAGAGGGACATATAAAAATGGATTATCAGGGACAGGACCTGATCTTCATCAATCCTTAATCCTCTTTTTCCCAAAGGTCAAACGTGCGGATAAATCCACGGGACTGTCCGTTGATGGCAAGCACATCCGCCAGCGAAATTCGCAGCATGTTTTTTTGCAAACGGTTGTATTGCCAGTCCATTTCGCTGTTTAGTCCTACTGAAGTAAGTTCGGGAATAGGGCTATCTTTGGGATAAGTTTTATACAGATACGCTTTCACCTCCTCCATCAGCTGGGGTTTTTCCAGTTCCCCCGCTTTGTTTCTGGCATGAAATACTACAGTATTTCGGGTGCCGGCAGGCATTTCAGAGGTAAAGCTTCCCAGTATCGCATAATCCTTTCCACTCATGGGTGACCGCACCGGCTTGATTTTCATGTATTCAGCATCCAGACGAACGGTATCTCCGCTAATACTGAAGAGGTAGGTGATATCATGCATCACCGTTTTGCGAACGGTCTGTTCGGAGTTGAGCAACGACTTATATTCCTCAAATTCAGCGGTGCTGATGAGTTTATTGGCTGTCTGAAAAGAAAGATCGCTTAACAGTTGATCCCTGAATTGCTTCCAGTTGACCAGTTCTACCGCTTTTCCTGTTTTGGCATCAAAACGAATGATGTATTCACTTTTCATCAGCGGATCATTTTTTTTCACCGGCTGGTTGTAAGCTTCATTCTGGTGGTAGGTTAATTTGTATTCAAAAGGTTTTCCGGTGTTTCTGAACACCATGAAAGTGGTATCCAGTTTGAGGTCCAGAAAGAAGTCATTCAAATTGGTAATATATTCCTGAGAAATGTAGCGATAACTAAACCACTTGGTCTGTTGCAAGGCAGACTTTACAATCAGGGTATCACCGGCCATGAGTGGACTTACCAAAGCCCCAAAAGCCAGAGAAAAGACAGCTAAAAAGCGCATGTTAAGCATAGACGATATAACCATGCAAATTGTTTACCAAAAATGAAAATTCAGACAAATATGGTAGTGAATCGGCAGTAAAATGGCAATATCAATTAAATTTGCAACACCATTGCGGGATGTAGCGCAGTCCGGTAGCGCACTACGTTCGGGACGTAGGGGTCGCTGGTTCGAATCCAGTCATCCCGACCACCATCCAAAGCCCACACGATAGTGTGGGTTTTTTAATGCCATGATGAGCGCAAGCCCCGCTTGCAGTCGAAATCAGGGCATTAAAAAACCCGGGCGGTAGCCCGGGCTGTGGATGGTGGTATCCTCCCCCAACGGTTCACGAGCGAAGCGAGTAATCCGTTACCTTGAGATAGCATTAGCAGTCATGCTTCGACAAGCTCTGCATGACAAGCCGCGGCAGCCCGGGCTTTGGATGGGACTTAATTCAGTTGAGAGTTGAGAGTCTACAGTTGAAAACCGGCACAGTCATGCCTCTACATGCGCTGCAAGACAATGTAACAAAAAAGCCCCGAAACGGGGCCTTTTTATGAGTCTTTATTGATTAATAATTAATGTGCAAATGCGGGCTGAAGCTCCGGAGCCGATCCCATAAATTTCAAATGCTTTACGTGGGATTTGATGGCATGGTTTCTCTCACTATCTTGTTGATGGCTGGATAGTGAACATGACTGATTCTGGGAAATAAATGGTGTTCAACCTGAAAATTCAAGCCGCCCAGGGCCCAGGTTAGGAATGCGCTTTTGGTGGCAAAATCAGAGGTGGTTTTTACCTGATGTATCGCCCATTCATTCTCAATCACCTCTTTGTCATTGGTATAGGTAGGAGTTACAAATTCGGTGTGATCTACCACATGGGCCATTTGGAATACCACGGATAAAATCCATCCCAACAGGAAACAGGCAATAAAATATCCGAAGAAAATTTGCAGATAAGAATAACTTGTGTGGGACTTTATGTAATAAAAGGGCAAGCCAATGAAAAGCAAAAGGTGAACTATTTTACTGGCCACAAACAGGATACGCTGACCTACCGTAAACTTGAATTTAGGGCTGTTAGGCGATATACGCTGATTGAGGAATTTCTTGGTGTCTTTGCTTATGATCCACATGAAGTAGAGACCACCATAGAGAAACACCCAGTAAATATGTTGAAATTTGTGAAAACCCCGCTTTTTCTGGCCGTGGTGAAAGCGGAAAAACATCCCTGCGTCGAGGTCATCGTCCATTCCTTCCACATTGGTGTAGGTATGGTGATTCACCACGTGCTTTTGTTTCCAGAAATAGGCATCGCCACCCAGAAAGTTCAGGGAATAGGCCATGATGGTGTTAACCTTGGGGTTGCTGGAATAACTGTCGTGGCTACCGTCATGCATGATGTTAAAACCGATTAACGCCATACTCACGCCAAATAAGCAACTGAGCAATAAGGCGAATCCGGCATTTTGGGGTGTAAAGAACACTAGCCATACGTACAACGTCACAAACATGGAAATAATCACGAATGTTTTGCCAAGCAACGCAGAATTTCCGTAAGGAGTGGTATTATTGGCTTTGAAGTAGGCGTCGGTCTTTTGTTTCAGGGCAGCCATGAAACCGGTACCCTGATTTTGGAAAGTGATTGTAGACATATTAAGTTGAGATCAAAGTGAATGAATCTATAAAGGCAAAGATAATACGTTACAAGTGAATCGCGACAAAATAAAAAATACACAGCAGCGGGTATTGTGAATAATCATTGTTTTGTTGCCCAAAATGCAACAAAGGCCGCAGTTTGCGGCCTTTGTCCTAAAAAAAAGACTTGTTGGAATTATCCTTTCATCACGCTGTCAAAGATGGCTTTGAAAGCGGCGGGATCGTTCATGGCGATGTCTGCAAGAACCTTGCGATTAATTTCCAGTTTGCTGTTGTTGAGTTTACCCATGAACTGGCTGTAGCTGATACCGTTTTCGCGGCAAGCTGCGTTGATACGCACAATCCATAGAGAGCGAAACTCACGCTTTTTAACCTTGCGGTCGCGGTAAGCATAGGTCCAGCCTTTCTCTACGGCATTTTTGGCTACGGTCCATACATTGGAGCGACGACCAAAATAACCTTTGGCGTGCTTCAGGATTTTTTTTCTGCGAGCCCTGCTCGCTACGTTGTTGACTGATCTTGGCATAGTATGTTAGTTTAGTGGCTTTAGCGACGCATTTACATGCATACTTTGGGGGCTACGGCCATGGTTTCTGTTTTATTTGCCCAGGCGAAGCATGAATTTAACATTGCTCATATCCGCATCTGTTACGACAGCGTCATTTCCGAGGGCACGCTTGCGCTTAGTAGCTTTTTTGGTAAGAATGTGATTCTTGAAAGCCTTGGCGCGTTTTACTTTTCCGGTGCCGGTTACTTTGAACCGCTTTTTGGCACTGGAATTGGTTTTCATTTTAGGCATATCTTATAATATTATTTTTTTCCTTTGGGTGCGAGAAGAATGGCCACTTTTTTCCCTTCTTCTTTGGGTTCCATTTCGAGTTTTGCCACACCTTCTTCTATCAGTGCATTGGCAAAACGCATAAGCAAATCAACCCCACGCTGCTTGTAAATGATGGTTCTACCCCTAAAAAAAACGTAGGCCCTCACTTTATTTCCTTCTCCAAGGAAAGTACGGGCATGTTTCAGTTTGAAGTCTACATCGTGGTCATCGGTATTGGGGCCGAAACGAATTTCTTTTACAAGCTGTTTGATTGCGTTGGCCTTGATTTCTTTCTGTTTCTTTTTTTGTTCGTATAGAAACTTCTTGTAATCTACCAGCTTACAAACTGGCGGGGTAGCCGTACCAGATATTTCTACCAGGTCCACACCCTGTTCATAGGCCAGTTCAATGGCTTTGGCTGTAGGGTAAACCCCCTGCTCAACATTGTCACCGACCAAACGCACCTCAGGGGCAACGATTTTTTCGTTGATGCGGTGCATATCCTACTTTTTGCGCGGACCTCTGTTGAATTGACCGGGAGTACTCAATTTTTGTTAAATTTTGGTTTCGCTGATTACCTGATCTGTGAAAGCCTGAAGCGGTAAGCTTCCCAGGTCTCCACCGCCATGTTTTCTCACAGACACTTCACCTGCGGCGGCTTCTTTCTCGCCTACGATGAGCATGTAAGGGATTTTGGCGACTTCGGCATCCCGGATTTTACGTCCGGCTTTCTCCGATCTTTCGTCAACGAAGGCGCGAATATCGGCCTTTTTTAGGAATTCTGCAACATGAATTGCATAATCTGTGAATTTATCGCTGATTGGAAGTACGGCCACCTGCCTGGGGGCGAGCCAGACCGGGAAATTTCCGGCATAGTGTTCCAGAAGAAAACCAATGAAGCGTTCATGTGTGCTCAAAGGTGCACGGTGAATGATGATGGGACGTTCCTTCTCATTCTTCTCATTCACAAAAGAAAGATCAAAACGTTCGGCCTGGGCAAAGTCAACCTGGTTGGTAGCCAGGGTAAATTCCCTTCCAATGGCGCTCCACACCTGTATATCGATTTTAGGACCGTAAAATGCTGCTTCGTCCTCTACTTCCACGAAAGGGATACCGCTGTTCACCAGCACATCCCGCACCATATTTTCGGTTTTCTCCCACAGTTCAGGATTGTTTATATATTTCTGTCCCAGCTTGGCAGGATCGTGTTTGCTGAAGCGCATCCGGTATTTTTCAATTCCAAACACCTCAAAATATCGCAGATACAATTCATTTACCGAACGAAACTCTTGCTCAAACTGGGCCTCGGTACAATAAATATGGGCATCATTCATCTGAAGACTGCGCACACGCATCAATCCGAACAACTCACCGCTTTGTTCATAACGGTAGCAGGTGCCATATTCGGCAAGGCGGATGGGCAACTCTTTGTATGAACGGGGCAATGCACCAAAAATCTTGTGGTGGTGAGGACAATTCATGGCTTTGAGGTAGTATCGCTCACCATCCAGCTCCATGGCGGGAAACATACTATCTTTGTAATACGGCAGGTGTCCGCTTTTCAAATACATGCTTTCCCTAGCTATGTGAGGGGTTTTCACCCTTTGATAACCGTGTTCCTTTTCAGTTTGCTTAGCAAATGTTTCGAGGGTTTCAATGATTTGAGCACCATTGGGCAACCACAACGGCAGCCCAGGCCCCACATCATCATCGAAGGTGAATATTTCCAGTTCTTTACCCAGTTTACGGTGGTCGCGCTTTTTGGCTTCCTCCAGCATCAGTAAATATTCATCAAGTTCTGATTTTTTAGGGAACGTGGTGGCGTAAACCCGGGTAAGCTGCTTATTTTTTTCACTTCCCCGCCAATAGGCACCCGCAGTGGAAATGAGTTTGATGGCCTTGATAAAACCGGTGTGGGGGATGTGCGGGCCTCGACATAAATCTGTGAATGCGCCTTGTTCATAGAACGTAATTTCACCGTCAGTTAAATCCTGCAACAATTCCAGTTTATAGGGATCTTGCTTGGTTGTAAAGTACTCTATGGCTGCCTGCTTGGGCATTTCACGGCGCACGAATGTGCTTTCCTGTTTTGCCAATTCATTCATTTTGGCTTCTACTTTGGCAAAATCTTCAGAAGAAAAAATGCGATCGCCAAAATCGATATCGTAATAAAAACCATTCTCGATGGGCGGCCCAATTCCGAGTTTAATACCGGGATATAGGGCCTCTAATGCTTCGGCCAGCAAGTGAGCGGAACTGTGCCAGAAGGTCTTTTTACCATCAGCATCATTCCATGTCAGCAAAGCCAGAGTTGCATCTTCATGGATGGGCCTGGTGGCATCCCACACCTCACCGTTTACCTTGGCAGACAGCACATTACGGGCCAGTCCTTCACTGATACTCTTGGCAATTTCCAGGGCGGAGATACCGGCGGGATAAGCTCTTACGGCACCATCGGGGAATGTAATATGGATTTGCATTGACAGGAAAAATTTGGGACCGCAAAATTAGTCATAATCAGCTGTGCAAACGAAGTTTGGCAAAAATTGCTGTTTTTATTGACAAATGAAGTTAGATGCATGTATATTTGCACCCCGGTTTGGTGAGGTGGGTGAGAGGCTGAAACCACCAGTTTGCTAAACTGACGTATGGGGTAACTCGTACCGCGGGTTCGAATCCCGCCCTCACCGCAAACAATGAAAAACCCCGCGACAGCGGGGTTTTTTGTTGGGAAGCCGGCGAATCTGCCGAGCCGGCAGGCGAAGGCAAGAGAGCAAGGCTTCACAACAAAAAGCGGTCGACCGCAGGGAGGGCGGCTTTCATTGTTTGCTGCTACCCTCCTCCGGGTTCACGAGGCGTAGCCGAGTAACAATTCAGTTGAGAGTTGAGAGTTGAGAGTTGAAAGTTGAGAGTTGAAAGTTGAGAGTTGAAAGTTGAGAGTTGAAAGTCTAGAGTTGAAAGTTGAGAGTTGAAAGTCTAGAGTTGAAAGTCTAGAGTTGAAATGCGAAATACAGTTTGGAGTTAAGGGATGTGGTAAGCGGCAGTCATGCGCCGACATGCTGTTTTTGTTTCCCCGACTGCCTTGCAAGCAAGCTTGAGGCTGCTTTCAGGATTATTCGGCTGCGCCTCATGAACCTTTGGGGGGGTGGGTGTCAACAAAAAGCCTTTCAATCGCCACCGCAATTGGGGCCTTTTTGCGTTTCGGCGTCGCTTACTCGGGCTTTTATGCCCGGCAGACTCGCCGAAACGCGAAAAAGCCCTGGCTACGCCAAGGCTTTTCGTTGTCGGGAAGACAGGATTCGAACCTGCGACCCTCTGGTCCCAAACCAGATGCGCTACCGGCCTGCGCTACTTCCCGAGTTGCGACCCCAGTTGGACTCGAACCAACGACCTACTGCTTAGAAGGCAGTTGCTCTATCCAGCTGAGCTATGGGGTCAATGGGGCCGCAAAAATAAGGATTTAAAATGACTTTTGAAGATTTTGAATAATGTTTAGTCAATATTCATTGTACCTGAGCCTATTTTCTCCCTATTCTTGCACCCTATGTTACTTGACCTTTCAGACGCACGCCTGCAGGCGGCTGCATTGCATTACGTTGGCAACAAAAACAACGATGAGGGCTGCTTCATCAGCGATGAAAATCTTTGGCTTCAGGATGAAAACCAGCAAAAAGCCATTCGAAAGTTTGTGATTTCCGGATTTGCCGAAGGAGAAACCTGGCGGTTTACCCATGGCAGCGAAGTTGGAATGAACGAAACTTATATTTTTTGTAAGCGGTTGTTTGAAAATCCCGAAACCATTCTCAATATCTCATCAGAATTGGCTAAACACCTGTATGAAAAAAGCGACCACCCACAGGTTAAATCGGGCGAATTCATGGTGGCTTTTCTGGATAACTGCCATTTCCAAAATCAGGTTTGCAGCGGTATTGCGCTCATCAAAATTGAACACAAGGATTTATTTATGCGGCTAAGACAGGTGGGTCAGGGATGGGACATTCAGCTTATTGAAGGATTGCCATTGCAGAAACCTGACAGGGCATGTCTGGTACTGGAAATGAACGGCGGAGAAGGGTATACTTTACTTTTATCGGAAAAATCAAAGGCCAACGAAACCCAATACTGGCGCGATGATTTCTTGCAAATAAAACCTGCTGCAGATAACTATAATTTCACCAGCTCCGTCATGAAGGTAACCAAAGAATTTGTTACCAAAGAAATGCAGGATGAATTTGCGGTTTCCAAAACCGACAGCATGGAATTGCTGAGCCGATCAATGGATTATTTTAAAACAAACGATCAATTTGATAAAAAAGAATTTGCCGAAACCGTTTTTCAGGACGACAGAATGATTGATTCATTTATGAAATACGAGGAGGACTATTGCAAATACCATGAATTGCCAAGCTCTGAGCAGTTCGAAATCAACAATACTGCCGTTAAAAAACAAGCCCGCATTTACAAGAGCATATTAAAGCTGGATAAGAATTTTCACATCTACATACATGGTAATCGGGAAATGATACAAAAGGGCACGGATCCTGACGGGCGTAAGTTTTACAAGATTTATTTTGAAAATGAAGAATAATTACCCGCATTTATAGTAAAATTGACCCATGGAAACTATTACCCCCCCTGAACCTCAGACAACAAAATCAAAATGGCCCAGAATTCTTATTTATATAATGCTACTAGGCGCCATTGTCTTTCTGGGTATCAAACTGCGTGATGCTGAAGCCGGCAGAGACCAGCACACCCGAAAACTAGAACAGCAGATTAGGGAACAACAAAGGATTTTAAATTCCCTTAACAGCATTATCCGGCAGCAAAGCGGGCAGCTCAAGGAGTACAAACCTTACCTGCCCCATATTAGGGCTGCTGCACTTCGCGACTCCATATACAACCTATTACCATTTACCTTCGGTGAAACTGTGTATCTGATGCCCGATAGCATGAAGGCCACCATCAACGCGGTTAACATTAGTGGTAACGCCAGTGAATACAGTATCAAATATCAGGTTCGCACACGCAAGGGTGAATTCCTATCGGTTTCAATCTCTGACCTGAAGAAGTGATTTTTCGTCTATTTTATTGAGGTTCATAGCGAAAATTCCCAAACAACAGAAAGGGCATGAATTTTGTCCATAGGATAAACAAGAACTTACCCCTATAATTGAGTCCGATTTATGAGTGCAGAGAATTTTAAATTCAGAGACATAAAAACTTATTGCAGCACTGAGTGGCTTGCTAATAATACTAAAAAATATCGCAGCGTGTTTGATGAGCAGGAAATTGCTTATCTTTACTGTGAAGTTTCCCTTTTCAACAAACAATTCGACAATAAAGTATGGAAACTGCAAATGCAGTTAAAGTGCTTTGACCAGGAAAACAACGAGGTATGTGACCTCAATTGTGACCGAGATGTTGACGTTTCCGATACGATTATCTATATCCGTGAAGGCTGGGGTGTAAAAACACCCGGCGCTTACTGGAAAGCCGGTATTTACAGATGGGAGGCATGGATTGGTGAAGAACTCGTGGCCACCAAAACTTTCTATGTAGAGAATGTAGGGATGGTGCGTTCCGGAATGAACCCCTATTTCAAGATTGAAACCGTTAAGCTATACGAAGGTCCGGATGAAAATACCCGCTCTGAAGACCGAAAATACTATACGGTTTTCAATGCCATGAACACCCGATATGTATGGGTAGAAGTCAATACCCGAAACCTTACCCGTAAAAGTCAGGATTTGCCTATTGAACTCATCTTCAACTTTAGAACGGCAAACGGTTATTTGAAGGGTTCTGTTACAAAAATGTTCTTTATTAAACCCAATGATGAAGCGTTTACGGCTACCATTGGTTGGGGCAGTGATATTGTGGGTACATGGTCACGGGGAGAATACTATGCCGAAATCATTTTCATGGATGAACTCCTGGCCAGCATGCCATTTGAAATCGGGGATGATTACGTGGAGGCCACCGAGGAGGATTTTTTACCCCTTACCCAAATTGAATTTGTGCATCTGGAAGATGAAGATGATAATCTGTTAATCAGTGAACAACAAGGCCGTGTAGAGAAAGAAGAATCAGGAGAAGCGCAGAATTTTGATGAGGTAATAAAAGAGCTGGACCAACTTATTGGATTAGGTAGTATAAAACAGAAAATTCATGAATATTCAGATTATCTGAGGTTTGTGGCACTCAGGCGTGAAAAAGGATTCGAAGAATCGGATAAAATCAACCTGCATGCTGTATTCAAAGGCAATCCCGGTACGGGAAAAACCACGGTGGCAAGATTGCTGGGTAAAATTTACAAAGAACTTGGACTGTTGAAAAAAGGCCATGTGCACGAGGTGGATCGAGGCGATTTGGTAGCAGAATTTATCGGACAGACCGCGCCCAAAACCAAAGAAGCCATAAAAAAAGCCAAAGACGGCATTCTGTTTATTGATGAGGCATATAGTCTGGCCCGTAAAGACGAAGACAGCAAAGATTTTGGCCGTGAAGCTATTGAAGTGTTGCTGAAAGAACTGAGCGATGCCAATGATATCGCCATTGTGGTGGCAGGATATCCGGAAGAAATGGATATTTTTCTGGAATCCAATCCAGGACTCAAAAGCCGATTCAACATGTACTACGATTTTGCGGATTATGTGCCTCAGGAACTATCGCAAATCGCTGAATTTGCAGCAGGAAAAAAAGGGGTGCGCTTTACCGATGCAGCCAAGGATGTACTCTACAAATACCTGGTAGATAAATACCGCGACCGTGACAAATTCTTTGGCAATGCCCGCATGGTAAACAGCATTGTAGATGAAGCCAAAATGAATCTGGGGTTGCGAATCATGAAAACGGCCAAACCTGCCGATTTGACTAAGGAACAGCTATCTGACATAGAGCCGGTTGATCTTCAAAAAATCATGACCACCGGCAAGGGTATGCTTCCTGATATTCCCATTGACGAAGAATTGCTGAAAGAGAGCCTAGGCAAGCTGAAACGCATGATTGGGCTGAATAAGGTAAAGCAGGATATCGATGAGCTGATAAAACTGGTTCGCTATTATAAAAGTCAGGGCAAAGATGTGCGCAAAGCATTCAGCCTTCACAATGTTTTTAGCGGAAATCCGGGTACCGGCAAAACCACAGTGGCCCGTATTTTAGCACAGATTTATAAGGCGCTGGGAATTCTGGAGCGCGGACACCTGGTGGAATGCGACCGGCAGAGTCTGGTGGGCGGTTATGTAGGACAGACTGCCATTAAAACTTCGGATTTAATTAATAAAGCTATTGGAGGTGTATTGTTTGTGGATGAGGCGTATAGTCTCACCGACGGAGGAGCCAATGATTTTGGGCGTGAGGCCGTAGAAACCCTGCTGAAACGAATGGAAGACCGAAGGGGTGAGTTTATTGTCATTGCTGCAGGTTACACACAGAATATGGAGAAATTCATGGAGTCGAACCCGGGATTGAAAAGTCGTTTTGACAAAGTCTTCTATTTTGAAGATTTCAATGCAAATGAGTTGTATAC
>JBEDNI010000057.1:0-9329 GCA_041170685.1 Bacteroidota bacterium
TAATAATGATATATGGGCTTTTAATCGCTGTTTTATTTTCGACTAAAAGAGGTTTTAGCCACGTGTTGTGTAACAATTTTATGGCATAATTGCCACAAATCGTATTAGCGTTTCAGGTTAATGTTTCGGAAATCTGCCGTATATCCACCCACTACCCCGTACATTCCAGGAATATTGCCAATTATACTACCGGGAAGTTGGCTTATGCTTTGCTGCTGCCAGATATGGGCGTTGCGGGTATTGTAAAAATCAAACAGGTTTTTATCAATATTCTCTAAGTGAAATTCAACTCCCACTGGCTTTTCCAGTTTGTTTTGGAGCAAAGGGTCCGATGTGTAGAAGGTCATATTTTGAGTTACTCCGTTGAAGGTGGCATCAGAAAACAAAACTTCACGGGAGGTGTAGTTATTAAAATCATTCTCTGCTACCGGAAACTCATTGGAAAAAAGCGCAATAATCTCTTCGTTTAAGAAGCTGTCTGATAGTTTTCCGGTGTAATCATACACATAGCGATACGTTTTTTTATACAGGAAACAGCGATAGTAGTTATTGTTTACGGGATTGTCACTGAATCTTACGGCCACAGAAAAAGCACGTCCGATTCCGGGTATGATTTGCCGGCTCGTGTCTAGTTGCAGAATGGAAATGGCATTGGGTATAGCGCTGCGGATTTCAAATGATTGCTGACCGCGAATATTACCCCGGAAAATGAAGGAATCTCCCGATTGCAGCGTGTTGGTTTTGAAAATATGCAATCCATTGCCGCTGTATAAGCTTGAGTCCATGATTTGACCGGCTGGATAACGGATGCTAAAATCAGCACCTGCCACGGGTATGTCTTTGCTGCCGAATGGCGCTGTGAGCCGACAGTCAGTGACAATAATGCTATCAGGAGTAATGAAGCAGTGCACGGCATGGCTGTTTGTGTTTTGTGCTGACTTGTCATAGGGAATTTCCTTAATGCAGGAACCAAGCATGAGACAGAGGGCTATATAGATGACAGAAATTCTCAAAACGTGATTTTATAGCTAATGTTGGGCAACAATGGCAGCATGCTCACCTGATACAGTTTTCGGTTGCCAATCTTGTCAAAACCGGGGGTAATGTAAAAAGGGTTAAAGCGATTGTAAACATTGAAAACACCGAGGGTCCAGTGTCTGATGTATCCCTTGCGGTGTTTTTCCATGGTAATGCTGATATCAAGGCGGTGATTGTCTGCTGCACGGGCGTTATTGCGGCTTCCGTAAATAAAAATATCGCGGTAAGGATCGTTGGGGGTTGGAGAGGCATAAACAGCGACCGGTAATGTATAGGCAAAACCGCTATTGTAGGTCCATGCAGCATTGATGTCAATGTGAGGTTTCCAGTGGTAAACTCCGGCTACATAGAGATTGTGTCTGCGGTCATACCGGGCGGGGAATACATGCCCCCCGTTTAAATCCTTAAACCATCGGTTATTTCGCATCAGGGTATAGGCCACCCACCCATTGAGTTTCCCAGTGGTTTTTTCCAGTAGTATTTCCAGTCCGTATGATTCTCCGTTTCCGGCGGTAACAGCATCTTCCCAGTTTTTCCCGGATGTTACATATCCGGCATTGTCTTTATATTCCAGTATGTGGCCAAAACTGCGGTAAAACACCTCTGAACTGAATGACCAGGTGTTTTTGCCTGCGGAATATCCCAAACTCAACTGATCTGCTTTTCCGGGTTGAAACTGCCGATTGCTGGGTACCCATATATCGCCGGGCAATCCCAGCGATAAATTGGTTAGCAGGTGAAAAAACTGTCGGTTGCGGGTGGCAGAGGCATGCAGAAAGCGGTTGTTTCCCAGCCGATACTTGAGGTTCAGTCTTGGTTCAGGCATGACAAAGAAAAACGGGTCAGGGAGTCTGTAGCTACCCAACCGTAATCCGGCAGCACCCGACCAACGGCGTTTGCCATTGTATTGAAACTCGGTGTAGGTAAAGTATTCGGGCACGTTCAGTCGGGCATCGTTGTAGACCAGTTCACTTTCCGTATTGTTGATGCGGCTGTACAGTTTTCGGTTGCCGGGAATGAACCGATGATTGGCTATGCCAACACCCTGTTCCCATACCCAGCCGGGTTTAATGCGCATTCGCATTTCCCAGGCTGCTTCCATGTCCTGTATGCCATTATCCAGCTCATAACGCGTGAAGTCGTTCACATCGGTTTGCGGATTAAATTTACTTACCCTGGTAAACGAAAACTCTCGTCTGTATTCATACCCATAGCGCGTGATATGGGCTCTCGCAACCCATTCAAGCCCGGTTCTGGCCTGATAATTCCATTTAATGCCTACCACTCTGTTTCCCCAGGCGGTCAATTGTTTTTTACGTTCACTGGTGCTGATATCAGACTGTTCGTTTTTCGAAGATTCATTCAGGCCGCCAATATCCTGACCGGCGTATAAACCCGCGCTCAACCGGCTCTTACTGCTAAAGCGGTGGGTGATACGTGTGTTTATATCCCAGAAATAGTAGAGATTGCTGGGGTTAATGCTGTCGCTCAGGTTGAGAAATGAAGCGGCTTGTCCGGCCAAAAAATCGATGTAGCTGCGGCGCATGGACAGTGTGAATGTGGTGCGGTCTTTCCAGATGGGACCTTCCATAAATACCCGTGCGGAAAGTAGCCCTACATTGGCAATGCCGCTTATTTTCTCACGATTTCCCTCTTTGCTTTGCACCGCAACAACACTGCTGAGGCGACCGCCATAACGCGAGGGGATGCTGCCTTTCAGAAGTTTGGCCGAGCGCAGAGCATCATCATTGAACACAGAAAACACTCCAAAAAGATGGTAGCTGTTGAAGATGGGTACATCATCCAGCAGCACCAGATTCTGGTCTGCGGCACCACCGCGCACATACATTCCCAGCATGCCCTCACTTCCTCCAACCACTCCGGGCAACATGCTCAGTGTGCGCACCACGTCAGGTTCTCCCAGTAATTGTGGCATCCAGCTTAGGCGTATTCGGTTCATTTCGTGCTGGTCTGTTTGCCCCTGTATTACCGACTGTAATCCCTTGCCTTTAAGCGCCTGAATGTGAACAACATCAAGTGCTGTGTTTTCTTTCACCAATTCATATTGCAGGTTGTAATCGCGGTCTATGAGCAGTGTGTCTGTAATGGGGCGGAAGCCGGGGTAGGTAATTTGCAGAATATGAACACCAGGGGGCAGCAGTAAACTAAAAAATCCGGCTTCTGAGGTGGTGGTCATGTAGGGTTTTTGGTGCGTGCCAACGGCTGCAGCACTCACAAATTCGCCATTGCCGGCCGACAGGATTCTCCCCGAAACCCGAAACCCATTTTCCGGCTTCTGCGGCAGGCGTTTCATTAAAAATATCTGTCCGTTGTGTGCCTCATATCGCAAACCGGCCAATGCCAGAAAATCCTGTAAAGCCTGTGATGCACGCACCTGTTGATAGCTAAAGCTAAACTTCTTGTCGTCGGGAGGTGAGAGGGCTGCATCATATTGAAAAGGCAGGCCAATATTCTGTTCAAAACCGGCAAGCGCTGTTGAAAATGATACTGATGAGGCTGTGTAACTAATATGTCGTGAAAGAGCCTTTTCCTGTGCCTTTAGAGCGGGGCACAATAGAAGCAAAAAAACTGTGAAGAAAAAACCTCTCACGAGGTAAAATTACGTAAAAAACGGTGGTAATTCGGTGAAGTGAGAATCACTTTTTTTGATTGTCAGCGTAGTCAAACACCTTTTTCAGCAGGGCTGAGGTTCTTTCTACAGGATTAGAGCGTATGGCGTTCTCCTGTGTTTCAATTTCCTGAAACAGGGCAATGGTGGCTTTTTCGGTCACGTAAGCGTTCAGGTCGGGGTTTATGTCTTGCTTGATGCCCAGCAGGGTTTTGTTGAGGGGCTTGTTGATTTCGCGAATAATCGGGTTCCAGTATTCTGTGATTTTTACATCATTTAAAGCCTGCTGAATTACGGGTTTAAAAGCCTGTTGAAGAGCTGTTGAAGAGGTGTTTTTTAAGTATTGAGTGGCTGCCCCGTTACCTCCGCGAAGGATTCCCATGGCATCGGAAAATGACATATTCATGATGGCGTCTTTGAATATGGGCATGGCTTTGCCCATGGCATTTTCGGCACCGTCGTTCATGGCTTTTACCGCTTTGTCAAGTTGTCCGCCAATGGCCGCATTCAGCACCGCGTTATTCCTGATTTTACCCTCGATTTCGCGCACCTCCTGGGGTAAGAGGATTTTTCTGGCTACACTCTGAAAAAACGAACCGGGTTTGTTGAGGGTTGCTGTGCCTTTGCCTACGCCATTCACCAGGGCTTCTTTGAGGCCTGAGGCAGTTTCGGCCTGAGAGGGTATAACACTCTCTGCGGCGGGAAGATTCACCTGTATCGGCAGCTGACTCAGGGTATCGCAGGCCGGCAATACCAATGCTGTTAAAATTGCGATGATAATATGACGCGTGTTCATGAGAAATAAAAAGACAAATTTGATACCAATTTCTAGTTTGGAAAAGGTATTTAACGAATTTTTCCTGTGTCTTCGGGAAAGGTAGGGTTGCCGGTCTCTTTGAATACCCACCATTTTTGACCGATAAAATTCACCATCATTCCCACCAGTGTGGCGCCTATGACAGCCATGAATTTATCAAGTTTGATGGTAAAAAACGGCTTTTGGGTGGCCAGTTCGGTATGTACAATCAGCATCTGAAATTCATTATCCGGTAACCATTGAAGGAAAAGTTCATTGGACAATACATTCAGCAGTCCGCTGATGCTGTAGAGAACAACGTAACGTGTAAAACGTTTGGCATCGCGGTTGTTTTGACCCCAGGTCCAGGTTTTATTAAGGTAGTAATTAAACAGGGTAGAGGATACCACGCTAATGGATTTGGCAATGAATGTAGGCATCCACGGCAGCGTAGTTAATCCGTAATAAATGCTGAGATCCAGTCCAAAACACAAAGCACCCACGATGCCGAATTTGGTGAGTTCAATGTAGGTTTCGCGGGATATCATGGTTTAAAGTTGCTGGATCAGTTTTCCGTTTTCAAAAGTACATTCAGCACCCATGATTAAACAAGCATTTTTTGGCGTATGCCCTGCAGGAAAGTTAAAAATTACGGGATAATCATAGCCGGCTGTATAGTTTTGGATGATTTTTTTTGCCGTCAAACCATAGGGAATTGCATTGTCTTTCATGTCGGTCATCCCACCTACAATCATACCGGCCAGGTTGCTGAGCAAACCTGCTCTTTTAAGGGCCATCATCATTCGGTCTATATGGTACAGATATTCATCCAGGTCTTCAAGAAACAGTACAGCATTTGCGGTATCCGGCTGTTCCGGGGTTCCCAGAGCGGCATATACCAGACTCAGGTTTCCGCCCAGCAGCCGACCTTTGAAACGCGTTTGGTAGTCTGATAAAGATTGAGCAAAGTCAATTTCGACAGTGTGATTAAATAAAGCATTTTCAACACGCTTGATGTTTTCTACAGTGTATTCGTGTTGTATGCCCCAATGAATAGCCATGGGTCCATGCAGGGATGGAATACCCAGCTTGTTGAGTTGTAGGTGCAGGGTGGTAATATCGCTAAAACCCACCAGCCATTTTGGGTTTGATGTCCAATCTATATCGGTAAGCAAATCCAGCACTTGAACACATCCGTAACCCCCACGGGCGCAAAAGATGGCTTTAATTTCGGGGTTTTGCCATGCTTTCCTCAAATCTGCAGCACGTTCTTCTGCTGTGCCTGAGAACTGATGATGACGGCGAAAGAGATGTTTTCCCTTTTCCAGAATCAGTTTATGTTTGTCACACCAAGCCGCAAATGCATGCATTTCTTTTCTGCTTACTGCCCTGGCAGGTGCAATAAGCGCAACATGGTCACCGGGTTTTAGTGGGGTTAAGCTTCCCAATTTTTAATGATTTTCTCGGTTTCTGTGAGTTTTTTCAATGATTTCTGAATCAAATCCTTGGCCTCATTTAGGGTAGCTTCCAAATCATCAATACCGACTTTACCGCTTTCCAGGTCTTTCATGATGATTTCAAGCCGCTTTTTAGCCGCTTCGTAAGAAAAAGTATCGTTAGTTGTCATTTTTGGGTAATCAAAGCGTGCGAATATCCGTCTGAAAAACGAATTTCTACTGCATCATTGGGAGAAATTTGCTGACGTGAAGTAACAATGTGTCCATTTTTCGAAATAAGTGCATATCCCATTTCTAGGGTTTTGGCCGGTTGCAGCATATCCAGGTGTTTTTCTGCCTGCAACAGTTTGTTTTTTTCTGATTCAAGCAACCAGGAAGCTGCGGTTTTCAGTCGGCGTGCTGCATCGTTTGCCTGTTGTTTTCCTTGTTCAAAAAAGCGAGTAGCAGCATTGCCTATTCGGGTTTGTCCGTCCTGTAGCCAGCCCAGAAATGCGATATTGTGTTCGGTAATTGCGGCCGCACAGCGGGTTGGTGTTTTAAGCATGGTGTGGCCCACTACGTCTGCCACGCTGATATTGCGGTCGTGGCCTATGCCGGTGAGCACAGGTTTAGGACAATCGGCGATACATTTTGCCAGATCATAGTCATCAAAAGCCGTAAGGTCTGTATTGCTGCCACCACCGCGCACCATAGCAATCACATCAAATTCCGAACATCTAGAAACAATGGTGTTGAGTTGTTTTAAAAGCTCTCGGGCTGCATTCTGCCCTTGCACCGATGCCGGAAACTCTTCTACAGCGTAGGCAATGTTCCAGGTGTTTTGTTCCAGTTCTTTTAAAAAGTCCCTGCGGCCATCGCTGCCCGGAGCGGCAATGAGGGCCACACGTTGCATCACCATGGCTTTATTCAGCAATTGGTTGGCCGAGACGTAATCGCCGTCTTCCAGCCAAACCAGGTGCGGTACATCGAAGGCCAGCTTGCGGAGTACTTTTTCCCGTTCCTGTTCCATTTTGCCCAATGTGTAGGCAGTGTCTATGTCTATAATGTTCAGGCGCAGTCCATAGCGTTCATGAAACTGTATTTCTACTTCCAGCACCACCTGCAGGTTTTGCTCGAAGGCAATGCCTGTGATGTTTTCAAATTCTTTAATCAGGTGAAAATGATCGCGCCAGATAACGGCACCTGCGGCTGCAGCAATTTCGGTGCCCTGTTTTTCAATCAGGTTGAGAAACACATATTGGCGGTTGTGATAAATCTTTACATCGGTGGTTTCTGCAATAATTCGAAATGTGTGGCCGTTAAATCCTGCTTCCAGGGCCCTGCGAACCCCGCCCATCAGGTCGGAAAGGTTCATCCAGGGTTTCATGGCAACTTGTAATAAAACGTAGCCTTACTTATTACGCTGGTCATTTCATCATTGCGGGTCTCGGCATATTTCTCGATGATAGGCAAAACTACTTTATGTTTCAGCGAACCATTGGACATGGTCATCATTCCCTGATGAACCGACAGCGATTTGCCCGGCTCGGCCGCACACTGCCTGCGCAGGTATTTTCCCGCGGGAATGGTGTAGAGGTTCATGCCATTGGCTTTGATGGGTTTTTGAATGGGTATGCCGATAAAAATGCGGGTTGGTTTGGATGCATCAGGGTTTTCGGTCAGAACAATGTGGTAACTGCCTGTAATCACAGCTTTATTATCGCTGATGGCCTGCATGATACCGGGCAGCAGTTCTTTAAGTCGCTCAGGAGTTTCCGCGTATCTGCACTGCACTTCCCTGCCCAACAGGTGCATGGTTTGCAGTTTTGTTTTGTCAGTGAGGTTGTGTTCGTCTGCCTCCACTACATCCGGCTGCTGTGTGGCAATAGTATCTTTTTGTATCGCTGTTTGGGTGCTGTCTTTCTTCTCCAATGATTCACCGGAAGGGCTATTACAAGCCCAAAGCAAGCCTACACTTAACAAAATACCCATGTTTTTGCGCATCAATGTTCAAAGTAACCACGGAATGTGCACATGGCAAAGTCATTTTTCGCAACATCGGTATCTAAATCTGCGCAATGGTTAAAAATCATTACCCTTGATGCTATCAAATGATTCTATCAAATGAAACTTCCTATGTGCAGATTCTGTGTAAAAGGCAGAATGGCGTTTGGTTAAATATGGGTAACTTTGCCTTGTGAAATTCTTCGCAGAAATCGAAATCATGCCCAAGAAAGGATTGTTGGATCCTCAGGGAAAGGCGGTAACACACAGCATGGCATCCATCGGATTGCCTCAGGTAAGTGAAGTTCGTGTGGGTAAATTTATTACCCTTGAGCTTGAAGCTGCTGATGAAGCGGCAGCTCATAACGCAGCAGAAACTGCCTGCAAGAAACTGCTTGCCAACCTCATCATGGAGAGCTACCACATTCGCGTAAAAGCATTGTAATGATTATTTACAATGTAACCTGCCACATCTCCGCCGATATGGAAGCAGAGTGGCTGGAATGGATGCAAAATGAGCATTTGCCGGAGGTGATGTCTACCGGTTGTTTTGTAGGGGTGAAAATGATGCGGCTGCTCACGCAAGCCACCGATGATGAAGGCATCAATATTGCCGTTCAGTATACAGCACAAAGCATGGAAGATTACGAGCGCTACCGCGATACCCATGCCCCGGCCCTGCAAGCCAAAACCCGCGAGAAGTATGGCGAACGCGTGCTGGCATACCGCAGTTTGCTGGAAGTGATTGAATAATCCTGATTGATTCAGGCCTTTCGGCTGGATTTGTTCCAAGCAGGTGGTTTTAGTTGGCCACCACCAGTACTTTGGTCAATTTTCTGTTACCCTGAGATAGCTGATAGAAGTAGTTCCCGGGGCGTAAACCGCGCACATCCAGTCGTACTTCATGCTCACCCATTCCATGTTTGCCGGAGGCCATGGTGCGAATGCGATTGCCTAGCGGATCGAACAGGCATAGCTCCACGTTGCCACCATCGGTAAAGAACCTGAAGTTTGCTTCACCCTGCGCAGGATTCGGATATACATCATGCAAATACAGTCGGCTCACCAGATCGGCAAAGTCTTCTATGCCAGCCGGGTTTGCTTTGAATACAGGAAGTGTATTAAAATCTTTGCCGCCCATGGCTGCTTTCACTTCCGTTTTGCTCAGTCCAAACCAATCCTGCAGGGCACTGGCGTAAACCTGTCTGAAATCGTATTGCATGGGTACGTTATCATTGACGGTAACGGTATCGGGAATCACGGGGTTGCGACCAATAACACCGCGCTGTACACCTGTTCCAAAAGCGATCATGGGGGCGGCGGCACCGTGGTCGGTACCTACACTGCCGTTGCTCATGATGCGGCGGCCAAATTCGGAGAATGTCATACCTGCCACGCGATCCTGTATGCCCATCAGGGTCAGGTC
>JBEDNI010000058.1:0-9452 GCA_041170685.1 Bacteroidota bacterium
ATTTTAAAAAGGGCCTTCACAAGAAGGCCTTTTTTATTTCCTATTTTTGTATCATGTTCAAAACCGGACACTTTTATCACTTTTTAACGGCCGCTGTATTTATCTGTATGGGTATTTATTTCTGGTTTCTTAATCCCGAAGCATTGAGTTTGAAGGGAATTAATCCTATGTGGTTTGGGGGCGTTTTGCTGATTTGGGGCGTATTTCGCGGAATTAATGGTTTTCTTTTGATGCGCAAAAAAAGGAAAAAAGAGTATGATCAATAAATGGATTGTGCTGTTCGGACTGTGTTTGTCGGCTTGCACCAATTTTGATTATCAGAGCGAGGGCAAGGATGTGCCTACCGCCGGAAAGATTACCATCTGGGCAGATTTTGGTGATTCCCTGATGTTAACCCAAATGACTGAAGTTTTCGTTTCCAAGTATCCGAAGGCATTTTTACAGTTTAAATTCACCTCGGAAACTGAGATATTAAAAGCGGTAAACTCCGGAATTTGTAGGGTTTGCATATTGCACCGTGATTTCAATCCTCAGGAAAAGCAAGCCCTTGAAAATCGCAATTTAAAGGTGCGGAGTGCAAAATTTGCCAGGTCGTCCATTGTTTTGGTGGCCAATAAAAAATCGCCTGTGGATGTAATTAGTGAATCAGAATTAAAGCAGGGATTAAGCGGAAACGAAGGCAGAAAAGAGGTTGAATGGGTCTTTGACAGATTGGGCGGAAACAACTACATGTATTTTTATTACCGCTTTAAGCTTACCAATAAACCCGCCCCCGCGGTGGTTTCTGTGACGGGCCCCTACGCAGTATTGGACCGGGTAATGGCTCATCCTGAATCCATCGGATTTGTAGGGTTAAATTCTCTGGCAGACAAGACAGATACCATGGCAATGTTTTATCAGCGGAAGGTAAAAATATTGAAGGTTATCACAGATTCAACAAGTGCATCCTATCCATTTCAGTCACAGATTTTCACAAGACAATATCCCTATATCCAGGATGTTTATATCCACGACTTGCAAGGATATTCAGGCCTGGGAAGCGGTTTGGCTGCCTGGTTGTGTTCACAGCCCGGACAAATTATGGTGAAGAAAAGCGGACTTTTACCCTGTTTTGATGCCGGAAGAACGGTAGAAGTGAATACTGAGGAATAAATTTGGATTAATTTTTGATTTATTCTTCGTAAAGCGTTCAACTTATATTTTTTTTGCAATGAAAATGAAAACACTGTTATTCACACTGGCCACCGCAGGAGTATATTTTCTGCAGGCCCAAACCATTGATCAGGGAAGAAGGCAAACCCGCAATGAGCAATATGAAGATGCTGCCAAAACCTTTGAAACCATGATTGCTAAAAAACCCAAAGTAGGTGAACCCTACTACTGGGCTGGTATAAACATGCTGGAATCCGGTGATACAGCCGCTGCCAAAGCAATGTTTGAAAAAGGTTTGTTGATGATGCCGAAGTATACCATCAACAATATAGGCCTGGGGCATCTTGCCCTAAGAAGCGGTAATGTTGCAGAGGCAGATAATCAATTTGCACTGGCCAGAAAGGCTGGTAAAAAGTTATTGCCCCTCGTAAACAGAGAAATTGGCAGGGCTTACCTGATGGTGCAGTTCGGTACAGCTGCCAACATTAAACTATTCGCTGACAAAGCGGCTGCCAGTCTCAAAATGGCTGCTGAAACCGATTACGAAGCCCAGTTGCTGTTGGGCGATGCATACCTGGTGATTCACAAGGGTGATGCCTCTTTGTCTATTGAGCAATATACAGTTTCAGGCTACATGAACGAAACAGATCCCCGCTCTAAATTAAGACAGGGTATGGTTTATCAGCGTGTGGGGAATTATGATGTAGCCCTGAATCAGGTGAATGAAGCACTTCGCATTGACAAGGATTTTGCCCCTGCATACAGACAAAAAGCAGATATTTTTAACCTGATGAAAAAACGTGACAGCACGGTTCTGTATTACCAGGAGTATCTTAAGCGAAACAACAATATTTCTGCCCGTAAAATGTATGCGCAGGCCTTATTTCTGGCCGGTGATTATGATGAAGCCATTGCTGAGTCTAAGAGTATTCTGGATATTCAGACAAAATCAGGAGCAAAATTGTTTACCAATTTATATGGTGTTATTGCTTACGCCTACGCGCAAAAGAATGACACATCCAGAGCAATTAACCAGACAGGACTTGATTATTTCGAGCTATATGAGAGCAAGCATGTTAAAGGTCTAAACAGACCCCTGTCCATTCAGGAAAAATTTATAAAAGCCAATCTTTTGGGGCGGCTTGGACAGGGTGATGTGGCCTATGAATTGCACATGAGTGTTGTTAGCGATACCGCTAATTGCCCCGCTATATGGTATCAGCAGCTGCAGGATTTTTACACCGGCAGAAGGCAGTGGAGCAGGGCTGTAACCATGATCGAATGGAAGCAGGTGAAAAATAACGGACTGGAAAATAAAGATTTGTTTTATCTGGGAAATGCACAGCTCAATGCCGGACAGTATGATAAAGCCATTGGCACGTATACCCAGCTTGTGAGTAAAGATACAACTGCCGTTCAGGGTTACTATAAAATGGCACAGACCTACGATCAGATGGATCCTACCGATTCCACAGGAAAAGCCACTGCCGCCTATCAAGCATGGATGGATAAGCTAAATGCCGATCAGAAGTCAAAATACAAACAAACTATTTTGATGTCATACAACCGAATGCAAACCATTGCCAGGGGAAGAAAACAATGGGACAAGTGCTCTGAGTATCTCGGAAAAATGATTGAATTGGCGCCTGAAGACGAAAATATCAAGAAGGATAAAGAGGGGGTAGACAATTATATTAAAAAGCAGGCCGCCCGTCAGCAAAAAAAGACAGCCAAACCCGGAGCCAAACCATAATTCATAAAATAGCCATATTTTTGAGGCCTGCCCTAAAAGCAGGCCTTTTTCATTAAATTTGATGGTAGTTGAATCAATGGCGGTTACATAGCTTACTCTGGTTTTTTTTGGGGCTTTCAGCAGTCGCAAAGGCCCAGTCTGTGAGTTTGTTGATTCGGGTTTCTCATAATAATATAGAGTCTTTACGCGCCGTTTCCGGCCCTAAGTTTCAATGGTCAATTGTGGATAAGGACTTTGGTTTGTACCATTGCAGGATTCCTGCTGAATTGTTTACACCCGGAATGATGCGCCAGTTCAATGCAATGGACGGAGTTATTGCCATTCAAAAATGCCGCAGCATTACCCGAAGAAGACAGCCCAATGATCCTTTGTTTGCCACACAGCAATATTTAACCACCATTCGTGCTCCCTGGTTTTGGGACAGAAATACGGGTGGCGTAAACAGGCGAGGAGATACCCTGGTGGTGGGAATGATTGACGATGGTATGGATACCGCACATCCCGATCTTAAGGCCAATATGTGGTTTAATCGCAATGAAATTCCCTGGAACGGAGCGGATGATGACGGCAATGGATATACCGATGATTACCGAGGATGGAATGGCGGTGATTCCAATAATAGAACATTCACCACCCAGAGTATTTATGCGCATGGAACCGAAGTAGCCGGAATTATGGGTGCGGCCGGTAATAATAACACAGGGGTTTGCGGTATTAACTGGAAAACAAAACTGATGCCTCTGCTCTGTTACCCAATTAATGGTGTAAACGGAGATCTGGGCGTGATTCGCAGTATGCTGTATGCGCTTCGAATGAAGAAGTTGTATATGGCCACAGGGGGCCAAAAGGGGGCGTTAATCATGGCCGTAAACACTTCTGTAGGGATAGATGCTGCTTTTCCCGCAGAGCAGCCCATCTGGTGCAGTCTGTACGATTCACTTGGCCATGCCGGCATATTGAGCAGTATTGCCACTACCAATACCAATGTAGACATTGGTGTTGTGGGTGATATCCCCAGCCTATGTCCGAGTACCTTTACCATTGTGGTTAACAATACGGATGCCAATGATAACCGAATCAATTCCGGATTCAGCAGCCAGTATGTGGATATGGCAGCACCCGGACAAGATGTGTATACTACCCAGTTGAGCTCATTTATGGGATCGAACGGCCCCTATAGCAAGGTTAGTGGTACGTCCTTTGCAGCCCCTCAGGTCAGTGCCGCTGCATCTCTTCTCTGCTCCGAAGTGTGTGATTCCTTCTGGACTGTGCACAAAAATCTGCCTGATTCTGCTGCCCGGCTGCTGAAATCATGGATTATACGCAGCGTGGATGTTATTCCGGCACTCAGCGGTAAATGTGCAACTGCAGGCCGGCTTAATATTGAAAAAGCCAGGGCTGAGATGAATGTGTGGTGCACAGCAGCTAATCAGAACCTGAGAACAGCATCCAAAGTGTATCCGAATCCTGCTATGCCGGGCCAGGTAATTGTGTGGAACGGACTGTTGCCCGGAATTACATCATTGACCCTGCACAGCATGGACGGTAGGCAAGTGGCGACTGCCAAAGCGATTGAAAACAACAAAATTCAGCTACCGGATTTATCGGCAGGAATGTATTTGCTGCAGGGACAAACAAAGAGTGCTGTCGTTCGCACCCGAATTTTTATTTCTGAGGGATCTAAGTAACCGGTTTAAATGCCTCAAACGCATTATGGCAGTGTTTACAGTAATGCATGCTGCGACACAATGTGGGTCCGAACGGTGTTTGAAGGGTCGTATTTCTACTATCGCAGAGGGGGCAGGCAATATCACTCAATACATCCAATTCAATGTATCCTGCGTGTTTTGGCGGTGGTGCTAGCCCGTGTTTTTTGAGTGCCTGTAATCCCTTTTCCGAAATCATGTTTGTATTCCAGGCGACTTCGAAGCTGCTGCTTACCTTAGGCATTTTGTAGCCTGACTCAAGTAACTTCTCATGCACCATCTGCTCCATAAAGCGCAAGGCGGGACATCCCGAAAATGTAGGTGTGAGTTTTACATGCGGGTTTTCCTGCTCCCATTCAACTGCGGTCACAATGCCTAAATCTACCAGTGATATGGTGGGGATCTCCGGATCCATTACGGTTTCCAGAATTTCATAAATATCGGCAGTGCGTTTGTCCATGGATTTTATTACCAGTCAGCGCCCGGGTCAATCTGAAACACTTCGCTCATTTCATTCAGCAGCGGTTGCAGGTGTTCGGTATGGAATCCTTTTCTGCCACCTAATGCCGGAATTACCGCTTCAGGGTCGGGTAAAGTATATCCGTATTTGTGCAATTCGGTCCCCACTTTTTCCAGCCATTGGGCTTTAAGAGCAGTTTCACCTATAAAAATACCTGCTTCTATTAACTCTGCCTCGAATTCTCCTTCTTCGAATATACCCAAAGCCAACGGAAATACTTCATTAATGGCCGACTGCATGCGGGCTTTGCTTTCTTCGGTACCGTAACTCAGCTGTTTCATCCATACGTCGGCGTGCATGGTGTGGTATTTGATTTCTCCTTTAAATTTTCTGGAAATCATCGATAGCCCCTCGAAAGAGGAGTTTTCCAGCATGGCAAAACGAAGGGCATCTGCATGGTCGTAAAAGAAATGACGGGCCAGACTGAAATCATATTCTCCAATGGGCATTTCTACCAGGTGACAATTATGAAATTGTTTGTCATTTCGGGTAAAAGCTACAATATCGGGTATGTTTTCACCCAGTTCATGCAACAATTCGAACATTGCAAGACTCTGTCCCAGTTTGTCCTGAGCCATGCTGCTGAACGCAATGTCTTCCTCAAGCACCGGTCCAAGACCTGTCCATTCACTGTTTCTGTGGCCAAGGATTAATAAATCGTCAGCCATTTTATACAGGAGTTCTTTTAACCCCTCAACGTGTCTTTCTGTCAATTCCATTTTTTAACTGTTTTGTTTGGCTTTGAAAGCCTGAATTCTGTCCATTACCTTGTATACTTCAGGTTCGCGGTATTTTTTTTCAGGTGTGGTAGCGAAAATATCCTCATCTTCATATTCTGTGGCAAAAACATCCGATGTTTTCACCACCCAAAGGTTAACACACTGTCCGCGGCGGGCATACTGTTCTTTGGCAAATAGCACAGCCAGCTCAGCATCCGGAGCATGAAGGCTGCCTACGTGTACGTGGTGCGTTCCACGCTTTTTTTGCTGAAATACCTCATAGGTATGCCATTGGTCCATGGGCTGCTGTATGCCGTCCTTCGACTCGTCGTCTATGCCTGCGCGGGTTATCCGAGGGTCTAATGATTTGATAATCATGGTTGAATAAATATTTTTTTACTGATAGCAATGTCCGGTGAATTCAGGATGTAAATACCGGTGCTGATATCACCGACATTTAAGATCCCATTTCCGGGTATTTGTCTGAAAACTCTTACAATGTTGCCGGTGAGAGAGGTCAGGTAGACTGTGACCGGATGGGGTGAATTGTGTTGAATTTGGATGAAATCCTTACAGGGATTGGGGAAGACCTGCATGAAAGGGTTTTGCTTCACCGATTGGGTATTAACCCCGAAATTTTCAAACCAGATATCATCAATCAGGGCAATGCTGTTGATATTCATGCCGGTTCCGGTGCTGTCAATCAGGTAAAAAGCAATTGTTGCTTTGTCTGCGTTGCCTGTATAACCCGGAAGCCATGAAATATCCTGACTGAATTTTCTAAATTGACTTGAATTGCTATCGATTACTACGACAGTAGAGCCCACAATGGTATCTGCATTGAACAGATTGACAAAACACAAAAGCTTATCTCCAAACAGATCGGTTTTTGTGTAGCCATGGAAAGAAGCCGGCCTACTGTTGAGTGAAAACGAGGGACTGCCATTGTCGGGGGTTAGCATATCATCCCAGTCGCGGCTGCGTGTGGTGACTGCAAAAGCGGGAAAAGTCTCGGACTTACCATTTGGCTGTTTGTGAACCAACCCTCTCAGTACCAGTGAAGACGAGCCTGTTCTTGCATCGTTGCTTCTGCTGCTGCTGAGGTACTTTAAACCATCGTTATAATACAGAATCTGGTGGGTTGTCCAGTCTACGGGCCATTCCACCCCTACATTATCCCAGTTGGAAAAATTGTGATTGGGAATGTTGGTAAGTGCATTTCCTGCTTTGGTGAAAGTGAAATCTGCGATATCGAGGTATCCGCTTGCATTGGGCACACTGACAGGGTTTGAGGAATAGACGATGATGTAGGCCGTATCACAGTTTACACCAATATCCGGATGGATATAGTCCAGGGCGAAGCTTTTTGTGTTCCATCCTGAATTGCCGGATAGTATAATTTCCTGAAAAATGGCGGGGAATGAATCGCCCGATTGTTTGGCAAACACAAATATAAATGCACTGTCACTGAGCAGGGCCGATTTGAAGGTTATGCGAAGCGAGTCTGGTGTGCCGTTGAGTTTGAAAGCCGGTGCCTGTCTGCCTGAATCATCAAATTTAACCTGAGCAATCGAGGTGTTGTTGATGCTGTTCTTTTCATTTTGCAGACGTATTGCAAGAGATGTTCCCGGGCCCTGCACCTTTGATGTGTTTCCCTGAATACTCCAGTTGGCGGCTATGGGGGTTGTTTTATTCTCAAACCATTCAAAATAGGGGTTAGGGATGGTTTGGGCATACCCAGAAATAGCGGTGAGCGAAACAAGCAACAATAGGAGTATTGGTAGGACTTTTGTTTTCATAGCATGGTTTTTAAGCGAGGGGTGCTACATATTGGGAATCTTTCTTTAGGATGGCATTCCGCACCCAGCGGCCTTTTTCCTCAGCCATTCTGCGAACGGCAAGACGCTCTTTGTTGCAGGGTCCGTCACCATTGATTACGCGTTTGAATTCTTCCCAGTCGGGTTCGGTGTATTCCCATTTGCCGGTGGTTTCATTCTTTTTAAGGTTGGGATCGGGAACGGTCAGTCCAAGGTCCCATATTTTTGGAACGTACATATCCAGAAACTGCTGACGCATATCGTCATTGCTGGCCATTTTAACTTTCCATTTCATCAGGGTTTCGGTATGCTGCGAAATTTTATCGCTGGGACCGAAAAAGTGCATCAAAGGAGTCCACCAGCGGTGCAGTGCTTCCTGCACCATCTGACGTTGTTTTGGAGTACCTGTGGCCAGAAATACCACATTGTCATGTCCGTATTTGAGGTGAAATGATTCTTCAGCGCAAATCCGATCAAGCGCTCTGCAATAGGGGCCATAGCTGCCTTTGCTGTTAGTGAGCTGATTGATGATGGCACCGGCATCCACAAGCCAGGCAATTACCGCACTGTCAGCCCAGGTTTCAGCCGGATAATTGAATATATTGCTGTATTTGCTTTTGCCGTTAATCAGATCGTTAATCATGTCTTCACGGCTTTTGCCTAAGGTTTCACAGGCAGAATAAAGGAGTTGTGCATGCCCAACTTCATCCTGAACTTTGGCCATCAAAGCCAGTTTTCTGCGGAATCCGGGTGCCCGGGTAATCCAGGTGCCTTCGGGTAGTGAACCTATAATTTCAGAATGGGCGTGCTGCTCAATCATGCGAATCAGCTGCCTTCTGTATTCTTTAGGCATCCAGTCCTGGGGTTCGATTTTTTCTCCGGCAGCAATGCGGGCTTCAAATTCGGCCAGTTTCACCGGATCTTCACCTGCAGTGAGGCTGTTTTGGTTACCGGTGTTTTCTACGTAAGCGTTTCCGTACATATTGTGATATTTTTAATTGTTTTCTTTTTTAAGTCCGCTGAGAATGAATTCTGTCAGTTTCTCTGCAATCTGTTCGGGAGTCATGCCACCCTTCGGCTTGTACCATTCCACCACCCAGTTTAGCGAAGCGAGTATGGTAAGCACCGCAAATTTATTGTTCACATCCTGAAACACGCCTTCATCTTCGCCTTGTTTTAAAATGGTGGTAAAACCTTTTTCGTATTCATCGCGCAGCTCCACAAAGCGATTGCGGTTTTCCTCGCTCAAATGCCTCCACTCATGCATAAAAACCCACCCGGCGTATGTGTTTTCCGTAAGAATTTTAACGTGGTTTTTAACGGCAAGTGACAGTTTTTCAATAGGATTAAAGTAGATATCGTTTACTTCCGCCAGCCCCTGTAAAAGTCGTTCAGCCATCTGAAAACAGGTTTCAGACAAAATGACTTCTTTGCCTGTAATATGATTATACAGACTGGCCGCCTCCATATTTACCGCTTTTGCCTGTAATATGATTATACAGACTGGCCGCCTCCATATTTACCGCTGAAGCGATGTCGCGCATGGATGTTCCCTGGTAACCCATCCTACACATCATTTCCAGCGATGTATCAATGATTTGCGCCTTTCGAGCGGAGATTTTGGGTGATATTTTGCTACTAACTAACATTTGTTAGTATTGCAAACTTACTCTCTACAGAAGATAAAAACAAATATTTTTAATCCAGTTATAACAATACATGGATGAGTGACAGTTTTTCAATAGGATTAAAGTAGATATCGTTTACTTCCGCCAGCCCCTGTAA
>JBEDNI010000059.1:0-3674 GCA_041170685.1 Bacteroidota bacterium
GTGTTAAATTAACCTATAGCATAAAAATGGTACAGAAAATAAGTGCATATTTACTGATTATCTTATTGTGTTTTCAACAAGAAGTAATTGGACAAACGGTATTAAAAACCATGAAGCGCCTGCCTGATACAGGCGTGAAAACCGGCTATACCAATACTCCGGGAGAAGATGCAGATTTCAATATCAACGACCCGGTCTTTATCATCAATACAAATGGAACTGTACTTGATACAATTACTGGTTTACTTTGGCAGCGCAACGATGGCGGAGAAATGACAATTGAAAATGCGAGAAGATATTGCGACACGCTTAGCCTGGGCGGTTTTACCGACTGGCGTCTGCCCAATGTTTATGAGGCCTATTCAATCCTGAATCACCAAAATACCAATCCGGCCCTCGATGTGAATGTATTTGTGAAGACAGCAGCGCAATATTGGTGGACATCTGACAGGCAAATGAACGATACCAATAAGATCTGGTGCACCAATTCCGGTGGCGGAGTGGGAAATCATCCCAAAACAGAAACCAGCAGCGCCGGTGGTACCAAGAAGTTTCATGTGAGGGCAGTTAGAGATGTTGTAACTCCGGTATACATAACCCGATTTTCTCTATTGTCACCACTGATGGTACAGGATGAAAATACAGGCCTCACTTGGTCAAGGTCCAGCTACATTGATTCTATTACATGGGAAGATGCCCTGTTGTATGCGGATTCAAGCAAGCTTGGCGGTTTTACCGACTGGCGGCTGCCTAACATAAAGGAAATACAATCACTGGTGGATGTGGGTAGAATCAATCCGGCATTGAATACCAACTATTTTAATTCAACGCCTGCAGTTAAACTATGGTCATCAACAACATTATTCAATAAAGTGGCCAGTGCCTGGTATATGGATACTCGCTACGGTATTACTACCTACGATGCCAAAGTGCGAAAAAACTATGCAATGCTGGTGCGTGGCGGCCTGAACAATTCAATGTCAGTGCAACAGCATTTCGCAGAAACGGCGCCTGTGGCTTATCCTGTTCCTTTTAAGGAGAAAATACATTTGACAGGGTTGCCGGAAAATACATATTGTGAAATGTACAATAACATGGGCTGCACATTATACAAAGGTCCAATAGGAGCAATACAGGCAGCTGATTTTCCTGCAGGTGTTTACTGGCTTAGGGTTCAGGGATTTGCCCGGTCAATTAAAATGGTTAAATCAGACAAATAGCGGTTATCTTTGCCACATGCCGTTCACCCGCATAGTTCCGCAAAATCTGCCCGATTATGAACTGATAGACAGCGGTGGATTTGAGAAGCTGGAAAGGTTTGGCAAATATGTGTTGCGCAGGCCCGAACCGCAGGCTGTGTGGGATAAAGCGCTTTCACCGACTGAATGGGAAAAGCGGGCTCATGCATCTTTTTTTCGGAAAAATGATAAGGATGCGGAAGCCGGCAACTGGCAGGTAAAGCCCGGAATGCCCGACCGCTGGATGGTTGAATACAAGCATGGAAAACTGAACCTGAGGATGCGGCTTGCACTCACTGCCTTTAAGCATGTGGGTATATTTCCGGAGCAGGCAGAAAACTGGGATTTTATCGCTGAAAGAATAAGTGCTTTGCCGGTACAACGCCCACGGGTGCTGAATCTCTTTGCCTATACGGGTGGAGCTTCACTTGCTGCCTGCAGTGCAGGGGCAGATGTTACCCACGTAGACAGTGTGAAACAGGTGGTTTCATGGAGTCGTGAAAATATGGAGGCATCCGGACTCAAAGATATACGATGGGTGGTGGAAGATGCTTTCAAATTTGTGCAGCGCGAAGTGAAGCGAGGTAAAACCTACCATGGAATTATCTTAGATCCACCTGCCTATGGCCGTGGTCCTGAGGGAGAAAAGTGGGTGCTGGAAAAACAAATCAACGATTTGCTGGGCATGTGTGCCTCACTGCTGGAAACAGACAATGCCTTCTTGCTGATAAACCTTTACAGTATGGGCTTTTCGCCACTGATCACAGAAAACCTGATACAAAGTCATTTTCCGCAACAGGCATTTGAAAGCGGAGAATTGATTTTGAAAGACAAGGCCGGCAGGGGCTTGCCTACAGGAACGTTTGTGCGGTTTTGTCGCTGATAACCAATGTTAACGGTTTATGCAGATTGGGGTATGAAAACTACCCACGGTTAGCGTATACAAACCGGCAGGAATGGCGCTGATATCTAATTGTATTGACTTGGAAGTCATGGGCATATTCAAAATCTCTTTTCCAATCCGGTCTCTTATGATGATGCTGCCGATTTGGGCAGTTTCAATGGTCAGCCATTGATTGGCAGGATTGGGATAAACATTAACCGATGGATTTTTAAGTGGATTGGCCGCAAGTGTTCCAACCTGTACCTGATTGCTTCTGAATTGAATTTTACCTGAATTTCCGTTACAGTTAATATCCGCATTAATGCCGATATAATATCGATTACCTCCGGTAGGTGGGGTTAAATCCGAATAACTCGTTTTTGTAGTGGGAACTTTATCAATTTCTTTAAATGCCGCTGCATTGTTGCTTCTGAAAATGCTGTAGGACGAAATGGGATACAGTCCATAGTAGGGTGTCCAAATGAGGTTGTTTTCTCCTGAAACGCCGATGTTCGCGGTTAAATGGAGGGTTGAATGTGTGTAATAGGCCGATTCTTCCTTCCCATTTCCACATGAATCTATCGCTTTGATATAGTAGGTGAAAGAACGCTGTTTTGGATTGACTGCCGTATCTAAAAACTGGGATTTTGCGCTGTAGTTTACCTTACCAATCAGGTCATACTTCCCAAAATCGATGGCTTCGCGGTATACTTCATAAAACTGGGTGCGTTTTGCCGGTGTTTTATCCCAGATAATGAGATTTCTGCCCGTGTTGCTGTCGTTGGTAATCATGCAAATATTTTCAAGATGCGGCTCGTAAATTGTAATGTTAACGGTATCGGAATTGGCGGTGCAGCCCAGACTGCCTTCGGAGGCGATGGCATAATAATTTCCGGAGGATGCGGGTTTGATTCGGGTACCATAACCATAGGGATACCAGCTAATGGCAGCGCCTGATTTTACTTCAAGTATTACCGAATCCTGCGGACAAATGGTTGTTTTGCCTGTAATGATGAGTTTTGGCTTACTCACTGAAATTTCTTTGATGTCCAGCACGTTGCTGCTGTCTACACAACCACTGTCTGAAGTTGAAACAAAAAAGTATTTACCCCCTTTATTAATGGTGATGGATGATGTGGTTTCGCCGGAATTCCATTTGCCTTTATACTTTGATACAACGGACAACTGCAAAGAATTACCCGAGCAAAATTCAAGGTTGTAATTATTGGAATACGCCCAAGGTTTTTGCCCCTGTATATCCACATAAACCGATGCCGTGGTATCATAACAGCCGTTTGAATCCATGGCCGCTGCCTGATAATATCCCGATTCGCTCACCCATAATTCACTGCCAATGTTGCCGTTATTCCAGATAATGAAAGGATTTCCGGTATAGGAAACAGTTAGTTTCAGGGTGCCACAGGCAAAAGTGCGATTCTTTGAATTGATTTTAAGATTAAACGCTTTTGAAAAACATGAATTGGAATCGGGGTAAAACTGTGCTGCTAATTTTTTTGATGAAAATAGCATGAAGCATGTGCCCAACAATAACA